>JAZLEL010000053.1:0-2993 GCA_045615265.1 Clostridia bacterium
ACCTATCTTTTAACTCCTGCGACAGTATGTTTTGCAGTACCGCTATATGAAAAGCTTTCTCTTCTTAAAAAGAATATTGCAGCAATTTTCATCGGGATTTTTTCAGGGGTTATTACCTCGGCATTATGTATATTTCTGGTAGTTACGATTTTTAACCTCAACAGCACGGTTGCTGCAACATTTCTTCCCAAATCGGTAACTACTGCTATTGGTATAGGGATAGCAACTGAGCTTGGCGGAATATCTGCACTGGCAGCAATCTCAATAATAATCACAGGCGTAGTAGGAAATATTTTTGCTGAGAGTATATGTAGGCTATTCAGGATTACCGACCCCATTGCAATAGGTGCTGCCATTGGTACCTCTTCTCATGCGTGCGGGACTGCAAAGGCTTTGCAGTTGGGACAGACTGAGGGTGCGGTAAGTGGTCTTGCCGTGGCGGTAGCAGGTATAATGACAGTTGTGGTTGCCCCGATATTTATGAGATTATTTATATAAAAATAAGGTGTGTACTTTTAGTACACACCTTTCTTTTTTTAATTATTCTTCAACAGGGTCAATCGGCTCTGTTTCAGATTCTACATATTCGCTCTGTCCGTCATAAACATCAGCTTCAAAAGCTTCTGAATCTGCTGAAGGAATATCCTCTACTCCAACCTCTTCAGAGGTTTTTACATCATCAATGTTTTTACGCAGAACTGCGATTTCTTCTTCTAAAGCATCTATCTTTACAAGAGCATCCTTTATTGACTCTGCAATATTTTCCCCGCCCTTGAATGCCTTATAAGCCTCAAAACCAACCTCTTTATAAAGGTTTTTAACGTTGTTCTGCTTTTCAACAATTTCAAGATTAAGCTTTGCGATAGAATAAAGTTTTTTACTTTGTTTACTTGAAACTGCAGCCACATCAGCAGCAACTTTTTTTACTTTATCTAAAAATTCCACCTGTGCTCTCTCCTTAAATCAAATTGTATTAATCAAAGTTAGGTCTCTGCAAAAATCCGGGGATTTCCAAATCATTGTCATCTCCGCCGATTGTTCCGAAGAAACCATCGTTTTTATCCTTTTTCTTTCCTTCCAAGCCTGTTGCAATAACTGTGATGATGATATCGTCTTCAAGGCTTTCATCGATAGCTGCACCGAAGATAACATTTGCATCCTCGTCTACGCAATCGCCGATAAGGTTTGCTGCAGCATTTGTTTCGTGAAGGTTAAGGTTAGCACCACCGATAACGTTGATAAGAACGCCTGTTGCACCATCGATAGTTGTTTCGAGAAGTGCACTTTCGATAGCCATTTTTGCAGCTTCCTCTGCACGGTTTTCGCCACTTGCACGACCGATACCCATATGAGCAAGACCTGCATCCTTCATAACAGTTGTAACGTCTGCAAAGTCAACATTGATAAGACCTGCACCTACGATAAGGTCTGAGATGCCCTGAACACCCTGACGAAGAACTTCGTCAGCATCCTTGAACGCATCAAGCAGGCTTGTCTTATTATTGCTGATATCCAAAAGTCTGTCATTAGGAATTACAACAAGTGTATCAACATTGCCACGGAGCTGTTCAACACCCTCCTCAGCCTGAATCATACGTCTTCTTCCCTCGAAACCAAAGGGCTTAGTAACAATAGCTACTGTAAGAACGCCAAGCTCTTTTGCAATGCTTGCAACAACAGGAGCTGCACCTGTACCTGTGCCGCCGCCCATACCTGCAGTTACGAATACCATATCTGCATCTTTAAGGACCTGCTCGATTTCAGCACGGCTCTCCTCGGCAGCTTTCTTACCGATTTCAGCTTTACCGCCTGCACCCTGTCCTTTTGTCAGCTTGTCTCCAATCTGAATTTTCTGGCTTGCATGGCTCTTTGTAAGAGCCTGCTTATCTGTATTTACAGCGATGAATTCAACGCCTTTAACACCTGCTTCTACCATTCGGTTTACAGCGTTGTTACCGCCGCCACCTACACCGACAACTTTAATTTTCTGAGCTGCGCCGAGCTCTTCTGCGTATTCCATTCTCATTGGAAAACCTCCTCTATATGTATTAAGATATATTGAATACAAGTATACAATAATATAATACACCTAAATGTCATTTGTTTCAAGAAAAATTTTTACTTGTTTATAAATTTATTTGTTTTTTCAGTTGTTCGGCGTTTTTTCGACCGGCTTTTCTTCAAGTTTTCTGTAAGTTAATCTCTCAAGATTGATGTAGCCTGTGGGGTTTTCCCCGATTTCCGAAAGAATTGGGCCGAAACATTCCATTTTATAGCCCACCTTTTCGGCAGAGCCTACGGTTACACATAACTGATTGCTTTTATAGTAAAATTTAATATCGGTAATATCGGATACATCGATTTCCTGCATATCAAATACGTATTCGTACTTTGAAAACTCGTGCAGGCAGGTCAAAAGTGCGTTAAGCTGAGCCTCGCTTTCCGAGGTTATTATATTTCCTATCTTATACTTAACATTCTTCATTCCCTTAATTTTAGGGAGGTTGGGAGTCGAAGCGGTCTTTTTATCCCCCTCGGAGTCCTCAAGGCCGTCGGTTATGTCTATGCACCTTCCGTCAGCAGTTATGATAACGTAGCCGTCCTCTGCCTTGATATAACCGACACCGACTTCCTCTACGACCTCTATTTTTACAGTAGAAGGAAGAGAACGATTAACCTTTACGCTCTCTATATATCCCATTGATTTTATATTGTCTTTCGCCTCGCCGAGATTAACACTGAAAATATTTACACCTTTTATAATTCCGCTGGAGCGTATAATTTCCTCTTCCTTTAAAACTGCATTTCCCCTAACTTCAATTTCCTTAATATCAAAGCCGGGAGTCAATAGCAGAATTGTTGCAATTGATGCTACAAGCACAATCATAGTAAGAAATGCCAGTTGTTTTTTCTGGCGTCTTTTCATTTTTTTCATTGTCTCCCGCCTTCCTTTGTGTTTCTCTGTTACTCTGTTTTTATTATATCTGCACCTA
>JAZLEL010000054.1:0-2496 GCA_045615265.1 Clostridia bacterium
CCAACCTTTTCCCAACATTCAAAGGGAGCTGCAAGTTCTTCACTGATATAAACCTGAGTCTTCTTTGTCTGAAGCATAGAGCTGGGAAGGTAAGGAGTAACAGGACCATGTGTGCAAAGACGGCTTGTCATTCTCTGCCAAGAAGAGAATGTACCACATGTTGCAAGTGCATGAACCTCAATTCTTTCCTTTGCGCGCATTACATCGAGAGGTCCGATAGTTGCTGCACAAGGAGGAACGTTAGCGATATCACCGGACTGACCGAATGTACCGTTAAGAGAGTTCTGCATAATTGTCATGGGATGAAGCTTAACGATCTGTGCAGGCTGGTTGAGCCATTCTTCAACGTCACCGCTGCCGATGAATTCAGGAATAGGATCAACGAATGCCATATGACCTGCCCAACCGGGAGATGTTGATGCGATATCAGCACCTGTACCCTCGGTGATGTCGTCAATTATCTTGGAGTAATCCTTGATATTTGCATTTGTGGGGAAATGAACGTTTTCCATAGGCATACGGAGCTTCTCATCGATCTGGTTGTAAAGATACTTGATCATAGAGTGTGCAAAACCTGCTTCGTATGTAATAGGAGCGATGTTACCTGCTTCATCTGCCCATTCATCTTCTGCTACAAGGTGAACCTTGCTACAATCGATGCCAAAATAGTTGATGAGCTGTGCAAGAGGAATGTATGTATCAGGCTCGGGGTTACCGAGGATCATTGTAAAGCTCTTGCCTGCTTCTGAAGCAGCTCTGAGACGCTCAAAAAGTGTTGCGATGAGAACGGGATGGGGATTCATCATAACCTTTACGTTAAATTCGGGATGCCACCAATCTTCTCTCTTTTCGAGATCCTTGCCGCTAAGGCTACGAACGTAATCGCAAACCTTCTTGTCCTTGAAAGGAACAAATTCATGAGGCTGGAAATCAAATTTTGTTGCCGGATCGGTAATAAAATTGCTCATTGTTTTTTCTCCTTTATCTTTATTTTTGTTTTATTTTATCTGCTCGCCACCGAGAATAACGTGCTTTACGTCAAAATGGTGGTCGACCAATACAAGATCAGCACGCTTACCCTTTGCAATTTGTCCTCTGTCGCAAAGAGAAAGCAATTTAGCGGGGTTTGTAGATGCATATTTAAATACATCACACACAGATCCGCCAGTATGTATCATCATATTATGACAAGCGATATCAAGTGTCAGTTTGCTGCCGGCAATATCGCCGCCCCAGTCAAAGTTTATATCAAATGCCTCTTCCAGTCCGGGAAGCGGAGGGCCATCTGCTACAAAAGAATCTGCAATAAGAATAATCTTATCCTGACCCTTTATCTTCTTAACAAGTCTTATCATATAAGGATGAACGTGAACGCCCATAGAATCACAGATAAGCTCTGCATAAATGTCATTATTGTAATTAACAGTTTCATCAACACATACACCACGTACTTCAGGATAATTTTCAAGAGTACCTGTTGCATTTGTATGATGTGTGCCAAGCTTAAGTCCGTAAGGCATAAGCGCCTCAATCTGTTCGGGAGTAGCCTCTGAATGTGCTACTGAAAAGACGATTTCGGGAATTTCACGCTTTACGTACTTTACAAAGTCAAGTATTCCCTCCCTCTCAGGAGCAACACACCAAACCTTTGCAAATCCTTTTGCTGCCTCAACAACCTCAGCATAGTCTTTTTCAACAATGGCATCTTTCCATACGTTCTTTTCCTTATCACAACCAAAATCAGGGTTGAGATAAGGACCTTCCATATAGACACCAATAATGTTTTTACATTCTCCGGAAGCAATAGCATCTTTATACTTCTTAATAGCGTCAAGATGCTCCTCTTTGTTCATACTATAAAAGAGTGCCGGTAATACCGATGTTACGCCATGATCAAGAAGTGTTTTTGAGCACTTTTCAGGATCATCATGGAAATAGGTCGTTCCGTCCGCATGAGTATGTATATCGATAAGTCCGGGACCAACAAAATTTCCCTCGGCATCAATTACTTCTGCACCGTCAGGCACAGGCAATTTTTTGCCGAAATCCACAATCTTACCATCTTCAATAAGAAGAGTTGCATCAGGAATGTAATGGTCTGTCATTACAAGCACAGCATTTTTAATAGCAAGCATATTCTTCCTCCTTTACTATTTTACGCTGCAAAATATTTCTATCTGCTTTTTCGTTTAAATTCCCAAATATCTCCGAAATTCAAACTCTTTATTATTATAACATCAAATTTACTTTCGGTCAACTTATTTTCTTTATATTTTCGCAATTTAAACGATACTTGCCATCAAAAAACGAATAATAAGATGTATTTTGTTTAAAATATTTTATGAACAAAATTGACTATGGAGATTTTTTGAAAAAAAAGAAAAAAATCCGAAAAAGATATTGACAAACCAAGATATCTTTGCTATACTCTTAGAGTCGCAAGTGCGGGTGTAGTTCATTGGTAGAACACCAGCCTTCCAAGCTGGATAGGTGGGT
>JAZLEL010000055.1:0-14943 GCA_045615265.1 Clostridia bacterium
AAAATATAATGAATAGTGGAGGTGTTATATGGATAATTATGTCATAATGGCACTGATTGCAACGCTTGGGACATGGTTTGTAACTGCTCTGGGTGCTGCGACAGTTGCCTTTTTTAAATCTCCCAATCAAAAAGTATTAAATCTTATGCTGGGCTTTGCTTCAGGTGTTATGATAGCAGCCAGCTTTTGGTCACTTTTACAGCCCGCAATAGAAAGAGCCGAGGATGTTTCATCACTTCCTGCATATTTTGTTGCAACAACGGGATTTCTTTTCGGCGCAGTGTTCATGTGGGTTTCTGATAAGACAGTCTCATTTGCACGTAAAAAACTAAATAGTACACAAGGAAAATCAAGTGAAAAGCTTAACCGTATTATTATGCTTATCCTTTCGATAACGCTTCATAATATTCCTGAGGGTTTAGCAGTAGGTGTAGCATTCGGGGCACTGCAGAATGTAGGCTTCAGTAACGAAAGCCTGATGGGTGCAATAACGATTGCTATCGGTATAGGACTTCAAAACTTTCCTGAGGGGGCTGCTGTTTCACTCCCTTTAAGAAGAGAGGGCTATTCAAGAAAAAGAAGTTTCTGGTACGGTCAGGCTTCGGGTATGGTGGAGCCGATAGCAGGCGCGGTAGGAGCATTACTTGTTGTTTATGTAGAAAAAATTTTGCCCTACGCACTCTCTTTTGCTGCGGGAGCAATGATTTTGGTAGCAGTGCACGAGCTTATTCCAGAGTGTCAAAAAAGCCAGCATGCAAGGCCATATTTTTCAACAATGGGGATTATTTCGGGGTTTGCCGTAATGATGCTTCTGGATGTAATGCTCGGTTAAAAAAAGAGACAGATTATTCTGCCTCTTCACCGCCGGGGCCGTCCCTACGCTCTGTTTTGTCGTTGGGGCGGTTTTGTCCGGTGGAAACCCATTGATTATTAGTTGCTGTCTTTTTTGCCTCTGTTTTTTTATCATTATCCATAAAGATCTCACCTCTTAATTAGTATGAACTGTTATTGATAATAATATAAAAAGATTATGCTTTAAGACATTAATTTGAACTTTTATCCTTGATTTTATCAGGGTCTATGCCATATATCTGGACAAGCTGCAATTCATCTGACAAGGCAATATCACTTGGTGTAACGATAGCACCGCCGTTATAGTCGATGTCTACTCCCGCCATTTTATACGCCTGCCATACAATATGAGAACAATGAGAGTTTTTTATATTCTCTTCGTCAGATTTGTCCTTTTTAATTATTCCCGAAAGCATATTATAATTTATATCTAAAAGTTTAGTTTCGGCATATTGAACGGCTTTCTCAGAAACGGATTTGTCAGGGTGCCTCAACACTGCGAATCCCGGATATGACCGCCAATTTTCAAGAGAAGTTTTACAGGAGGTTTCCCCCACAGACATATGTTCAAGCAGTGTACCCTCATCATCAAGAACAAGGCTGCAATGTCCATGCCTCCACCATAGAGTGCCGGTGTTAAATGTAACCAGTATATCACCCTTTTGTAGTTTTACAATCGGTGTCTTTTGGCTGAAATTCCTTTCCTCGGCTGTTACAGGGAATAAAATATAATTCTTTTCTATAACAGGTTTTGTAAAATACAAATCATTTAATCTGTCAAGAATCTGATATTCCCCGTTTTTAATAAGTTCCTTTGCTGCATTTGGAGAAACTCCCGTTTGCCTTAATATTTCCTGATAGTCACTTTCTGAAATTTTGTTATTTCTTATAAGGTCAGAAATATCAGTTTTTTTATAGTCAGGTGTATAAAACTCCTGATTTACACTATTCCAATGAAATATATACAATACAAAAAACAAGCAAAAGATGATAAAGGTTATCAGCCTTTTTCTTTTAGGAAACATTGATTCATCCCCTGATATTTATATAAAATGGTGTTGTTTAATATCCTTTAACCAAATCTACAATGTCTGTAACTTCGCCTTTTTCAATATATTTAATTACTTTTTCCGTTATATCCGTTACATATCTCATATGACCTACATCAACTCTCATTGCTTGATGAGGTGAAAGCACAATATTTTCAAGCTCTATAAACGGATATTTTGATGGATTAAGAATCGAGTTTCTGTTTTTTGGTTTTTTATCCCATGTATCAATAGCTGCTCCTGCGATGTTTTCATGTTTTAATGCAAGATACAACGCCTCCTGATCAATACAGTTACTTCTTCCGACATTTACTATATATTTATCTTTTAAAAGCTCAAGAATTTCTTTATTTATCAGATTATCAGTTTGCGGTGTTTTAGGAAGAGAGAGAATAATAAGATTTACCTTTTCACAAAGTTCTTCCAATGTTTTTACAGGTATAATTCCTTTATATTCCTTTCCTCTGTCAAGAGTGTAGGTTTCTATACCATTTTGAGCCAATATAGAATGAATTTTCTGACCTATATGTCCATAACCTAAAAGTCCTACCTTCATATCAAAGATACTCTTCCAGTAGGGGTTGCTGTTATCGTACCAGATACCCTCTCTCAGCTTTTTATCACATTCTGTTATTCTGTTGACAAGGCTTATGCTGAGTCCAAAAGCATACTCTGCAACAAAATTTGCATCTATATGGGAATTAACCAGGATTATCCCCTTTTCTTTAAGCATAGCGAGAGGGAAATCGTCTACACCCGTCTTATATGCAAAGATAATTTTCAGGCGGTCAGCCGTTTTTAAGGCTGTCTCGCTTAGTTTTTTCCCGATGAAGATATCATATCCATCAAGGGAAAATCCATTTAGTCCTACAATGTCTACCTCAGCATATTTTCTGAGTTCTTCAGCCATTTGTATAAATTCTGTATCATGTTTTACAATACTTAAACAAATCTTCATTATCTTCTAACATCCTTTGAAAAATTACTAAGATGTGCACAAATTTCGTTTTCACCAAAGGGAAGAACGTCTCCCTTTATGGTATGCTTGAGTATGAAACACATAACACCAAAATCAAGCGCTCTCTTAAGATTATCAGGCTCTTTCATCAAGGAATGCAAAATTCCCGCATCAAAAGCATCGCCTCCGCCAATTCGTTCCATAACTGAAAACTCTTTCCAGCTATGACCTGCAACCTCATTCTCGCCCCTGTAAATATCCGCTTTAATTTTATGCGTAATGGGGGTTATAACCTCTCTTTCACGGACAATTAAATACTCCGTTTCGGGGTATATTTCAAAATACGAGGAAATTGACGGGGCATCAAGAAAGGTTTTTATATCTTTCTCAGAGCAAAACACGATATCTGCATACGGAATAATTTTCTTAAAGACCCCTCTGGCTTCTTCTATGCTCCACAGCTTTGAGCGATAGTTAAAATCAAAGCTTACTTTGATTTTTCTTTTCTTTGCTTCATTCAAAAAGGCCATACAGAGCTTTTTGACAGACTCCGATAAAGCAAAGGATATTCCGCTTATATGGAAAAGTCCGCAATCAGAAAATACATCATCAAAGTTAAAATCTTCTTTTGAAAGATGCGTGATTTCAGAATATTTTCTTGAATATATAACCTTGGAGGGCCTTTCGCCAAACCCTTCCTCCACAAAATACATTCCAAGTGTGTCCCCGCTCTTTTTTACTAAAGAGCAATCTACCCCATAGGAATTAAGATGCTTTATGGCAGAAAGTCCCAGTTCATTATCGGGCAGTGCAGAAACAAACATCGTTTTATTTCCTAACGAAGAAAGGGCAACCAGAACATTAGACTCGCTTCCTCCATAAAAGGCAGAAAAACTGTTGGTAGATATTATGGAATTTTTATCGGGCGGAGTAAGTCTAAGCAAAATCTCGCCGAAAGCTACAATCTTTTTATCCATTTTAATCCCTGTCATCCTCTCCGATTTTTTTAAGCGGTAAAATACGTTCTCTGCAAAGCTCAAGATACGAGATAGTTACAAGAAGTGCCTCTCCGCACTCTCTCTTTAAGCGAGGGGCAAAAGCAAGTGCAAGAATATGTTTTGTTTTATCCCATATAGAAATGATTTTCTTAGTACGGGGGCTCACCTTTCTATAAACTTTGTAGGCTTTTCTCCTGTTTAAATTCATTATATAGTTATAGTTAATCTCAATTTCTGAAAATGGGATAAGGTAGTAATCAGACTCCAGCTTTTCTGTTGCAAGAGCCTTATCTTTCTTTGCATAGCCTGCATTTTCTTTTAATTTCTTGGCAAGCTCTTTTGCGTTATATTTTGTTACAACGTAAAAATAAAGATTTGGTTTTCCTCCCTCAAGCAAATCTCTTGCAAGTCCCAGGAAATTTTTCTTTAGCGAAAATTCTTCGTATTCATCAGGAGTTAATGCAAAATTACCCTTTATTGTCTTTTCAATAACGCCTTTTAAATTTTCATTCGCTTCTTCATAGGAATTCCCTAAAATCCCATCCTCGTTTAGTTTTAGCTCATCTTCCTTTAACGCAAGGGAAATACTTTGAGCAAACTTATTCTTCCACGTAGTTTTATTATGGTCACGTTTTTCAACCAGAACATACCCGTCCTTAGATATTATAAGACCGTTAATTCCTATCTGATTGCCAAATTTAGATTTATTCAAGGGACAGATATATTTATCATATTCATACAAATCCCTCATGCTTAATCCGTTTGAAAAATCATAGTCCATACAACGGTTAGTGATAAGCATATGATAATATGTAGAACGCATCGTATCCAATGTCAGTGTTTCTCCGTCATAACTAAAATCATTCAATCTAATGGTATTATTATTTCTTTTCTTGGAATTTTTATGAGCCAGCAAAAGCTCATCTGCGTGTTCAATAACAAAGCTCGGGAGCTTGTGCGGTTCGGGTGAATCCTTGAAAGCTATTTTTGCATCACCCTTCATATTGGTAAAAACATTTACCGATGGCAAAAAAAGCTTCCCTTTTTTAAAACTTTTTATATCTTTTTCGTTGTTTTTATACTCTTTTGAATAGATGTCCTTCTCTCTATTTTTTAACTCTGCTTTGCCTAAAGCCTTTATATGGTTGATACTCATTAAGACACCTGTTTTGTCCATAAAATTCTTATCTTTATCTATTTCGTTTCTTTCATAACCGTTGTATTTTCTTATAATTTTGTGGTGGTCATCGTCAATTTTTAATGATTCCTCCAAATAATAATCACACCATTTTAAAAACCTCGCCAATCCCAAGGAGAGCAATCCTACCAAGAATACAGATACGGTTTCCTGAGCACTAAGAATTGACATTATTCTTGAGAAAGAAGTCTTTAAGTCCTCAAAAACACCTGATATGCGTAAAATGATATAGATTCCAAAAATATAAAACGCTACTTTAACTAATGCACTGTCGAAAAATTTACTCAAAAATTTCAGTATTCTTTTCTTCATACTACTATTCCTCTCTTGTAACATTAAAGTTCCAAATCATACAAATTAACAGGACGCTTTTCATAATCTTCATTATACATTATAAATTAGACAATATCAATAAATAAGTTTTATTTTAAAAATATTCTTATCGTTATTGACCTTTTTTTCGATATATTGTAAAATATTATAGATAATGCAATTAGGAGTATTAGTATGGATATCCGTGAATTTAAAAATACATATACAAAATATGCACCTTCAATTATCTGGGATTGGTGTGCAAAGCCTACTGCGGAAGAAATTGATGCAAAACTTTATGAATTTTCACAGATGGGGATTTGCAGAATTTATATAAGACCATCTAAAGGGCTTGTTCTTCCGTATTTATCAGCAGATTACTTTGAGCTTATCCGCACCGCAGCAAGACGAGGCGGCAAATACGGAATTACAATTGGTATTTTTGACGAAAACTCCCCTGCCAGCGGAAACGGCGGAGGGGAAATTACCAGTGTTGCAGATTATCGCTTGCTCGATATCCTTAAGATAAAAAAGAATGATGTTGAAAAATTCGACAAGCTGATTTCAGAAGATACAGAAAGTGCTATTGTTCTGCGTGATATGAGCAAAGTCCGTTTATCAGGCAGAGCACCTTTTTCCAATATTACAGACGAATTTGTAACTGAGTGCTTTATTGACAGTGTATATAACAAATATATCCGCGAATGTAAAAGATTTATAGGGATTGAAATAGAAGGATTTCTTACTAGTATAAACATTCCTGAAAACACTTTCCTTTACTCCGCTGCCTCCCTGAAAAAGCTTCAAAATCCCGCTATCCAAGACATTCTCTCAGAGAAAGAAGATGCGTATTTTGATGCACTCAGCGAGTGTATAAGCGAAAACTTCACAGGAATTATTAAAGAAAAGTGCAGAGAAAATAATCTTTCTCTTTCTGTAAATGTAAGTGGCAACAAGAATATTTCCCGACAAATGCAGTATTTAAAGGGAGATGCAATATCGCTTTGTGTCGACACTGAGAATCCCGATTTTACGGAGATTAAGCTTGCACAGACCATTTCTGAAGCGTTTGAAAAACCTTTTAACGTGCGACTGTTGATGCCCTCATTTGCACCATGCTCATACAGATATAACAAAGCATCATTTATGGCTTCTTTCGGTGCTGAAAGCATTGTTTACGACAGTGTAGCATTTTCCCTCTCAGACCGCAGAAAATATGAGAAGCATACTGTTACTGTTTCTAAATTTTCAGAAAAAACAATTTCGGAAAGATTGGCAAGACTGTGCTTTGCAGGTGCTAATACAAGTTGTAAATCAAATATACTTGTCGTATATTCTCCTGAGGAGAAATACCTTTATGAAGATATTTCAAAAAAACTTCTTCTTAAAGGTGTTTCTTTCCACATGATTGAGGAGAGTGTTTTCAGAAAGCTTAGAGCAATTTCTGGCGGCTTTATTAGTTTTGGCAAGTGCCAATACGACACTGTCATTGGTAGCAAAAAAGCACTTTCAACGCTTGATGGCTTTAAAGGCGAAGCTATTAATGCTGACAACGATATAAACTGTGATTCACTGATTCCCCCCCGTTCACTTTCAATCGAAACCGAGAAAGATGTAATAATAAGCCGAAGAAAAAATGGCGATGACGAATATATATTTATTACATCTCTCAAAGAGAATACCCCCATTTCAGTGACCTTATCTGGAAAAAAGCTTTTCGTTGCTGACAGTTCAAACGGAGAACTTTATAAAATTCAATCCACTGACGGAAAGAGCGCATTTACCCTTAAAGCAGGAAAAACAGCGATGCTTATTTATTCTGACAATTTGTCAGAGGATAATGCACCACCTTACACTGACGATATTGAATTTACCCCTTACGAAAAGAAATGTGATGTTCCCTTTGCCCTAACCTCAGCAGAAGAAAATATTCTTCCGCTCAAGAATGTAAATGCGTGCTTTGGAAGAAAGTCTTTCAGGGAAAACAGCATTGATAATCTTCATAAGGAGTTTTACGCCCTTGCAGACGGCGAAACCGTAAAAGTAAAATATCCCTTTAATGCTGACCTTAAAAATATTGGCGATGTAAGAGCTTATATTGAAAATGCCGACAATTTAGACTTTGTTGAGTTAAACGGAAAAAGACTTACCGATTTTTCTCCCTCAGAAAAAGATGCGAGGTTTATGGGTGTTAACATCTCCCCATTTCTTGCAGACGGCAAAAACACACTTGCTCTCGGGTATAAAAAATCAAACAATTATAATCCCGACTTCAGCAGTTTTACTCCCTCTCATTTTTCTTCGTATAATATAACCTCGTTTGAGCCTGTATACATTTGCGGAGATTTTGATTCAACATCATATTCACTTATAAGGCTTTCAGAGTACAATAATGACATTACAAAATCAGGAATGGAGTATTACTACGGTCCTCTCACCTATGAGGCAAAGCTTCCTGAAAAAGACCTCTCGGGAAACATACTCGCTATCCACGGTGATTTTGATATATGCCGTATTAAAATTGGAAAACGCTCATATACATTTTTCAGCGAGACACCTATGCTTGAGGTATTTAATCTTGACTGCGGGGCCGTTGCCGAAATAACCATTTACAATACTCCCCACAACCTTCTTCGCAGCAGCGGTAAGGAAACAAAGCCTTTCGGTCTTCAAGAAATTAACTTATGTAAATTCAGTTATTGATTATAGAAACCTGTAAAGCATCCACTGTTATTCAAAATTAAAGGAGAAAAAGAATGTTCCGTAAATTTGCACGTTATTACAAGCCTTATATATGGCTCATATTAATAGACCTTTTTTGTGCGGCTCTATCTACTGTATGCGAGCTTGCCTTTCCAATGATTGTACGTAAAATCACTAATACTGCTATGAGTGGCTCTGCCGAGCTTCTTATGTCAACAGTAATAAGGCTTAGTGCACTGTATCTTTTTTTAAGACTTTGCGACACGGTTGCAAACTATTTTATGGCTAATTTAGGCCATGTAACAGGTGCGAGAATTGAAACCGATATGCGGCGTGATTTATTCGAGCATCTTCAAAAGCTTCCTTTCAGCTATTATGACAACGCAAAGGTCGGACAGATAATGTCAAGGGTTACAAACGACCTTTTTGACGTTACAGAATTTGCACATCACTGTCCTGAAGAATTTTTTATCGCAGGAATTAAGATAATAGGCTCATTTATTATATTGGCACGTATTAATCTTCTTCTGACTGTGCTTATTTTCCTGCTTCTTCCCCTTATGCTTATATCTATAATTCTTTTCAGGAAGAAAATGAAAAACGCTTTCAAGGTGCAGAGGGCACAGATTGCAGAGCTTAATGCAGATTTAGAGGATAGCCTTTTAGGTATACGTGTTGTAAAAAGCTTTGCCAATGAAGATATAGAGAGAAAAAGGTTTGAAGAAGGAAATTATAAATTCTTTCTTTCAAAAAAATGGGCTTACAGATATATGTCACTCTTTCAGGCAGGAACACGTTTTTTTGACGGAGTAATGTATATAGGAGTAATACTTATAGGCTCGCTCTTTATGTCAAAGGGTTATATTAATTCAGCCGACCTTATCGCATACCTGCTCTACATTCAAACGCTCATTACATCCATCAGAAAAATCGTTGAATTTACAGAACAGTTCCAAAAGGGTATGACAGGCATTGAACGCTTCCGTGAAATTATGGATGAGCCGGTTACTATTTCAGATAGTACAACCGCACAGGATGTTGAAAAGCTTGACGGAAATATTGAATTCCGCAACGTACGTTTCCGCTATAATGATAACGGAACAGACATACTAAATCACATAAGTATTAATATAAAACAGGGCGAAAACATTGCAATTGTAGGGCCTTCAGGCGGCGGTAAGAGCACACTTTGCAACCTTATTCCAAGATTTTATGACATTGCTGAGGGTGATATATACATTGACGGAAAAAGTATTCACGACATTACCCTTAAATCGCTCCGCGGCAACATCGGCACTGTACAACAGGACGTTTATCTGTTTTGCGGCAGTGTTTATGACAATATAGTTTATGGTAAACCCGGTGCATCAAGAGAAGATGTTGAAGCTGCGGCTAAGGCTGCAGGTGCACATGATTTCATAATGGCACTTCCTGACGGATATGACACCTATGTAGGCGAAAGAGGCGTTAAGCTATCAGGCGGGCAAAAACAAAGAATATCCATTGCAAGAGTATTTCTGAAAAACCCGCCTATTCTTATACTTGACGAGGCTACTTCATCACTTGACAACGAAAGTGAACTGATTGTTCAAAAGTCACTTGAAAAGCTATCCCTTAACCGAACTACCTTCACTGTTGCACACAGACTGACTACAATAAAAAATGCGTCCCGCATTCTCTATCTTACCCCTGAAGGAATTACCGAGGAGGGCACACATTCTGATCTTATTAAAAAAGGCGGGGATTACGCCAAGCTCTACGCATTATACACCGAAGAATAAAAAGCCTATAAAAAACCTCTGCAGCTTTAAACTGCAGAGGTTTTTATTATTCAGTATATTCATTTGGAAGAACAAGAGCCGCTATAATATATGCAATAAGCCCTGTTCCTACACAAAAGATTAAGAGTGCCCAGATAAGTCTTACAAGGGTAGGATCAATACCAAAATACTGTGCCAGCCCTCCGCATACACCAAAAATCTTTTTGTCAGTTGAAGATTTGTAAAGTCTTTTATTCATATTCTTTCATCCTTTCGTTACCAAACTAAAATTCTATCCTCTGGCGGGATATACATACCATCATTTACTTCTATATCAAATGCTTCATAAAACTCATCTAAATTCATCAGCACACGGTTAATACGTAGTTTTCCGTTACTGTGAGGGTCTGTCTGTGCTACGTAAGCAGCATATTCACGCGATGAAGTACTAAGCCATACATTTGCCATAGACATATAGAGCTTTTTGTAATCTTTCTTTTCCTGCTTTGACTCCAGCTCTGTTATACAAGCCGCTGCGCCCATATCAGCGAGGTTTTCATTAAGTGTAAGTCTGCCGTTATTCTGTATGGCAGGTATTGCCTCCTTACCGTCAAAAAATGCTACGACATCTTCACACAATAATTCAAACGCCTCATAGTCCTCTTTATGCCACCAATTATTTATATTTCCGTTCTCATCAAATTTTGACCCATTTAAATCGAAGGAATGTATAATTTCGTGAGCAATGATATATCCTATACCGCCTAAGTTTTCCTCAAACGAAGCATTTTTATCATAAAGCGGTGGCTGAAGAATTGCCGCAGGCAATGTTATATCATTGGCAGAAGCATTATAAGCAGCATTGACCGTGTACGGGTCCATAAACCACATATTATGGTTTACATCACTAAACTGCATACCGCCATAATATTTTATTGCTTCTTTAGTAATGGAAAGCATATTTGAAAAATATGTTCCGCCTTTTTTGGGAGAGAGTATAATGACATTGTCAAGATATGTCTGCGCCTTATCAGGATATCCTATTTTAACAGAAAGCGAATTAAGCTTTATCTTCGCTTTTTCTTTTGTTTCTTCACTCATCCATGGAAGATTATCTATTCTGCCTTTGAAAACTTCAATGATTTCATAGGTCATTTCCTCGACATCTTTTTTGCTCTCTTCATCAAAGTATTTCTGCAGATAAAGACTACTTAAATATTCAGACATGGTATTTTTAAGTGCCGTCACCGCCTCTTGATGCGTATTCTGTGTTCCATCTAACCCTAAAATAATCTTATTAAGATTGTATTCTGCCTCAAGAAACTCCTCATTTAATTGATTTCCCCATGATGTAAGAAGGGAAACCTTCATGGCAGTTTTCAGCACTTCAATATTAGACTGATTACATAGCTGTGCAAATTTCTGTGTAAGCTTTATATCTTTGATAAGAATTCTGTCATCCTTAACCAAATTGTAATTTGACAAAATCTTATCCAAATCAAAATCGGGAAACATTACGCTAAGTTTATTATATGAGCTTAGTGTATATAGCTTTTCAATATCGGTTTGTTCTTCCCCGCTCAGCATAGACGCTGAAAGAAGCTTCTCAAATTCAAAATACCTGTCTGCATTTTTTATTGCTTTTGAATCTTCCTCGCCGCTGAGTGTAAGAAGGGTTTTCAAATAATCAACATAAGCGTCCTTCTTTTCATCATTCTGGAGGTATAATTCCTTATTCATAATTGGTGACATTGGCTCAAAACAAAGAATATACTTTGAACTGTCATCTATATCCACAGTAAGTGCAAATTTTATAAAAGAATTTACACAAAGCTCCTCTGAAATAAGGTTATTAACCATTATAAGTTCGAAAATATTTTTTATACTGTCAATTTTATCAAGATATGGTTTGATCGGCTTTATACCAATTTTATTTCTGGAATCGGTATCGACTATACATTTATAAAAATCCGCCATTTTCTGTTTGGGAGTACCCTGCGGATTGTTAGAAGAAACTGCTTCATTAATAATCCCGTCAACTTGCCTTGTCGTTTGTGCCTGCATTTTTTCAAGTGTACCTGCGGTAAAATTTCCTGAAGATATGTGAAGATTTTCTAATGTGTCTTTATTTACTGATGCGTAAAAATCATCCTTTGGATTTGTGGCATATAGTGCGTAAACACGCTCTATAAAAAGCTTCATCTGTGCTTTTGTAACATTATCGTTCGGCGAGAAAATCCCTTTTGCCGTTCCTGCAACTATACCGCTGTCAAAAACTACCTGAAGCTCTCCCTGTGCCCATTGCGGAATATCTGAAAAATTCTCTGCTTTAAGGGAAACACGTTTATTATGTCCGAGAGGCTGAGGAAGATTTCCGAAAGCACGCCCTAGCATTACAAGAGCTTCTGCACGTGTTACATTTCTTTCTTCGTGCAAAAGTCCATCTTCGTAACCCTTAATAATATCCCCTCTTGCTACTTCTGGGTTATAGAAATCTGCCGCCATAAGAAGCATATCCGCAACCTCGCCCCTGTTTGCGTAGATATCATCAGCCAATGCAGAAAAGGATGTTGTAATTATTATAGTGATGAGTAGTAGACAAGCTATAAAATTTCTCAATTTCAATTGCGGTATACCTCCTTTCTCAGCCTTTGATTTAATTATAGCATTGAAAGTTTATAAAATCAACAATAAACGCCAGTTAATGTTTAAAACAAATAAAATTTAGGAATAATTTAAAAAAAGTATTGCAATTTTCCTTTTCTTATGCTAAAGTAATATAGATGTTAATCGCAATTTTACGGAGGTGTAGAAAATGAAGCTGGCATTTACCATAGCTTATATCGTAGTAGCACTTTTGCTTACAGTTATTGTTTTGTTCCAGAAAGGTAAGGATCCCAGATCGGCAAGCTCCGTAATGGGCGGCTCGGGCGAAACTTTCTTCTCTAAGAACAAGTCGAATACCCGTGAGAGTATGCTTGAAAAGCTCACAGCAGTTTTTGCAGTTGTATTCATCATTCTCTCAGTTGTGCTTTCGCTCAAGTTCTTCCAATAAACAATACTGATAAGGTGCTTTTTTCGGAAAGCACCTTTTATTTTTTATTGATTGCAGGTGACAATTAGTGCATAAGGAAAAAATATCAGCCTTTATCAGAAGTCGTGAGTACACACCCATGTCGAAAGAAAATATTGCCGCACTTTTATGTGTTCCCTCATCGGATATGGATGAGTTTAACACCATAATAGACGAGCTTATTTCAGAGGGAGCAATTATCGTTGGCAAGAAAAACCGTATTTTCAGCACTAAATCTATGGGGTTTGTTGACGGGGTTTTCCGCTCTACTTCAAAAGGTTTTGGTTTTGTTACTGATGAAAAGGGAGATATTCATATTCCCATTGAATATACGTATGGTGCATTAAATGGCGACAGAGTATTGGTAAAGATACAAAAATCCGCCAAAGCCGATAAAAAGCGTGAAGGAGTTATTATACGTATTCTTTCACGGGCAAACCGAAAGGTTGTCGGCATATACACCCAGGAAAGAGGGTACGGAATACTAACACCTGATAACGAAAAGCTTCCCGATGAAATATTTGTTTCTTCGCGGGACACTGGCGGAGCATTAAACGGACAAAAGGTCGTTGCGGAAATTACCGAATATGACTCCCCCACTACTTCGCTTTCATGCAGAATTACAGAAATACTGGGATTTCCCTATGATTTTGGTGTGGATGTTCTATCAGTTATTAAAAGCTATGATTTTCCGCTGGAATTTCCTGACAAAGTTCTTTCTGAAGCGGAAGAAGTTGCCGTAATCAAAGATGAAGACCTTGAAGGCAGACTTGATTTAACAGGTAAAACCATAATTACAATTGATGGTGAAGATACAAAGGATATTGATGACGCCGTATCAGTGGAAAAAACCGAAAACGGATACAGGCTTGGTGTTCATATAGCCGATGTAAGTAATTATGTAAAACCTGGCTCCCTGCTTGACAGGGAGGCGTACCTAAGAGGTACCAGTGTTTATCTGGCTGACAGGGTTATCCCAATGCTACCGGTAAAGCTTTCAAATGATATCTGTTCGCTTAATGAAGGTGTGCTCAGGCTGACTATGTCTGCCATAATAGATTATGACAATGAGGGAAATGTCATTTCTTCTTCATTTTACAAATCATATATCAAAAGCACTAACCGTATGACATATAATGAAATACGCCTTTTAATTGAGGAGAAGCCAAAGGAGCTTTCTGAGAGATATTCCCACCTTCTCCCAATGCTTGATGATATGTACGAACTATATATGCTGCTTAAAGGAAGGACCGCTGAAAGAGGCAGCGTTGATTTTAATATCCCTGAAGCAAAGGCCGTTTTTGACAAAAATGGTAAGACAGTTGATATTGTTCTTCGTGAAAATTCCTTTGCAAACAAAATAATTGAGGAGTTTATGGTCGCTGCCAACAGTGCCGTTGCGAAATATTTGTGGGAAAGCAAGAAAATTCCTGCTATTTATAGAGTTCATGACGAACCTAATTCCGAAAGACTTGAAAACACACTTAATTTCATATATAATATTGGGTACGGGCATTCTCATGACTTGCACGAAATTATAAAGCAGATCAAGGATACTCCCTATGAATCAACCATTTCCACCATGCTTCTTCGCAGTATGGCAAAGGCAAAGTACAGCCATAACAACGATGGGCATTATGGACTTGGACTGGATTATTACTGTCATTTTACATCGCCCATACGGCGTTACCCCGACCTTGTATGTCATCGGGCTCTAAAGGCAGCAATTGAAAACAATTCTAAAATGAAAGAATCCCTTAAAAACTTTGTTTCCGAGGCAGCGGTGCAATGCAGCGAAAGAGAAAATTCCGCCGCAATGTGCGAAAGGGACACTCTTGACATTAAAAAGGCGGAATATATGGAAGTCGGAGGCCAAGCGGTCTTAGGAAGACAAGCAAGTTGTTCAACTCCTTGGCTCACAGAACGACATGGCTACGATCCGACTTGTTTCCGAGGCAGCGGTGCAATGCAGCGAAAGAGAAAATTCCGCCGCAATGTGCGAAAGGGACACTCTTGACATTAAAAAGGCGGAATATATGG
>JAZLEL010000056.1:0-1989 GCA_045615265.1 Clostridia bacterium
CCTTCACGGGGGGCACGTGTCGTTGCGGACACGGAAAGGGTACAGTCGTCATAAGTTTTCAGATATTCCTTACAAATTGTGCCTTTTCCCACGCCTGACGGACCCGAAACTACAAGCAGCAATCCTTTTTTGTTCATTTATATCAATCCTTTTTCCTATTCTTCTTCATATGTTTCAACATAGCTTCCGTGCCTCTGCGAAATTATATCAGGGGTAAGTGCCGACAGTACGACATGCTCGCTATCCATAACGATAACGCTTTTTGTCTTTCTGCCGTAGGTCGCATCTATAAGCATACCTTTTTCACGAGCCTCCTGTGCAATTCGCTTTACGGGGGCACTTTCGGGAAGAACTATGCTGACAATACGTTCATCGGAAACTAAATTTCCGAAACCGACATTAATTAGCTTCATTATAATCAACCCTTTATATAGTTGTCTTTGTTACTCTACGTTTTGAATCTGCTCTCTCAGCTTTTCAATTTCCGCTTTGACATCGATGACAATTCTTGCAACGTCAAGGTCGCTTGATTTTGAGCCGATGGTATTTATTTCACGGTTCATTTCCTGAATAAGGAAGTCAATTTTTCTTCCTACCGAGCCGCCCTCGTCAAGCATTTTTGTAAACTGCTCAACATGGCTTCTGAGTCTGACTGTTTCTTCATTTACATTTACCTTATCCGAGAAAATCGCAACCTCGGTAAGGAGCCTTGTTTCGTCATATGTAGCACTGCCTAATATGTCACGCATTCTTTCTTCGATGCGGGCTTGATATTCCTTAACGATTTGGGGAGAACGCTCCTCAACAAGCTTTGTCTCATCGGCTATAAAAGAAAGATGCTCCCTAAGGTCGAGGGAAAGCTTCTCTCCTTCTGCAATACGCATTGCGTCAAACCCGTCAAGTGCCTGTGAAAGTGCATTTAAAACTGCATTTTTAATGAGTTCCTCATCCTCGTCTGCCTTGTCTACCGTAAATACATCAGGTATGCGAAGAAAGGTTTCCGCAGATGCATTGCTTGGAATATTAAGCTCGGAAGATAATTTTCTAAGTCCTGTAAGGTATTCGTTTGCAAGGGCGGTATTTACCTTTACAACGCTGCCCTCATCATCGGCAGATTCTACATTTACGAAGATATCAACCTTACCTCTGTTAATTCTTGCCGATGCTGCCTTGCGGATAGCATCGTCTAAAAATGTGTAAATGCGGGGCATCTTAACGGAAAAGTCACTGTATCTTGAATTTACAGACTTGATTTCAACGGTGAAGGTTTTACTGCCCATCTCCGCCTTGCCGCTGCCGTAGCCCGTCATACTTTTTATCATAGGAACAAACTCCATTCTGTTGTGTTTTAGTTCTGGAGAGTATAACACCCCATAATTATTTTACATTATATCACAAAAAGGGGTTTTTAGTCAACTGTTTTAGCGTTTAACAAAAAAGAGAACGGATAAAAATCCGTTCTCTTTTAAAAAGTTATTTGATTTCAGAAATGTCGTAAGGTGTGCTCTGATATACAAAATAATTGAGCCAGTTTGAATAAATAAGATTTGCGTGCCCCCTCCATGTAACGATGGGGTCCTTTTCAGGGTCATCGTCAGGGAAATAATTTTGCGGCACACGGGGGTTAAGCCCTGCTGCCTTGTCCCTGAGATATTCGTTTTTAAGGGTGTCACGGTCATATTCACTGTGCCCTGTTATGAAAATCTGCTTGCCTTTCTCGGTGGCTGCAGCATAAAGCCCTGCCTCCTCAGAAACGGCAAGGATTTTAATATCCTTACATTTTTTTATATCCTCAATCCGCACGGTTGTGTGCCTTGAATGAGGTACCATAAATTCATCGTCAAAGCCACGCATAAGCATCGGATTTTTATAAACAACCCTGTGCTTATATATGCCTGAAAGCTTCTTATCCAGACGGTGTTTTTCTATGCCGTAATGGTAATAGAGTGCCGCCTGTGCACCCCAGCAGATATGAAAGGTCGAGTGTAC
>JAZLEL010000057.1:0-5574 GCA_045615265.1 Clostridia bacterium
GTTACAACGCCTTTTGCTGCATTATATTTATCGCAAAGCTCCTGTGCCTTGTAAAGCTCATTTTTACTGAATTTTTGCTTGCTGGTAAGCTCTACCTCTCCATCGCCCTTTTCTGTAACACTACAAGGCGAATAGTATATATCGGGTTTAAAATTACGAATTTCCATATCACGGTCATAGATTGCCTTTACAATAGGAACTATAACCCTTCCCACACGCATCAGCGTACCTGTTTTTAGGGTTGCATAACGGGTCAGATTAACTCCGTAAAGCCAGTCTATAAAGGTACGTGCATAACCCTCCTTGGCAAGGTTGTCATAGGAGGTTTCCTCTTTCATTTCTAAAAGGCCCTGCCTTATGGTTTCTTCCGTCTGGTCGGGAAGCCATAACCGCATAAAGGGTTTCTTACACTCTGCTTTCATTACGCAGGTGCGTACAATAATTTCGCCTTCTCTGTCAGCATCGCCCGCATTTATAATCTCTGTTACATCGTCCCTGTTACAAAGCTCCCTGATAGTTTCAAACTGCTGTGTAACACCGCTGTCTACCTGCTTTTCTCCGTTTTTCTTCAGCTCAAACTCAAATTTTTCAGGAAAACAAGGGAGATTTTTCATAGTCCAGCGGTTTTCACCGTCAGGATTTGGCGAATAATGCTCTATATCCGCAAGAGAAAACAGATGCCCGAATGCCCACGTCACAATATAACCTCCGCCTTCAAAATAGCGGGGGTATTTTTTCATATTTCCGATTGCCGCTGCAATATTTCTTGCAAGGCTTGGTTTTTCGGCAATAATCAGCTTCATAACTTCCTCACAATCTGAACGCATCTTTTATAATCTCTAAATGAATATTTTTAAGACCCTTAGCGCCTGCCTGTGCATTTATCAAGACAACATCAAAACGCATAGGAGAATCATAAATATGCTTTGACACAGCATAAATTTTTGCCGTGTTTATTATGCGGCGACACTTTGCTTCACCAATGGTTTCAGCAGGCGAGCCAAATTCATTATTTTTACGCAGCCTGACCTCGACAAAGCAGGTGTAATCCCCGTCTTTTGCAATTATATCAAGGTCGCCTGTTTTACACCTGTAATTTCTTTCAATAATTTTATAGCCCTTTTTTATAAGCGCTTTAACGGCAGCTTCCTCACCTAAAGTGCCGATGGAAACTGCCGTTGATTTCTTTTCGTTATATGAATTTTTTGATAAAAGTTTTCCTATGAATTTCACACGGACCAAACTCCTTCAATGCCGCAATATGTACCTTTGTCCCATATCCCTTATGCTTCTCAAATCCATACTGAGGATACTTTTCTGCCATTTGAAGCATATGACGGTCCCTCGAAACCTTGGCAAGAATTGACGCTGCCGCAATGCTGAGACTCTTGCTGTCGCCTTTCACAACACATTCGTGGGGGTAGCTGCACTCTTTTATACAATCACCGTCAACGATTACGTAATCAGGCTTAATATTAAGTGCATCTATCGCCCTGTTCATTGCCATATAGGTAGCGTTACGGATATTGACACTGTCGATTTCCTCAACACTTGCAGTTGCAACTGCATAAGCGAGAGCTACCTTTTTTATTTCATCAAAAAGCTTTTCACGCTTTTTCTCAGATATCTTTTTTGAATCGTTAAGCCCCTCAATTAAGATGTCGGGAGGAAGTATTACTGCAGCAGCATACACCTCATCTGCAAGAGGTCCTCGCCCTGCTTCATCAACCCCTGCAATTATTTTATATCCTTTTTCAAAAAGGTTGTGTTCAATTTCCCACATTGATTGGAGTCTTTCAAGTTCTGCTTCTTTCATAAGTTTCACCTATTCTAAGGTTATTTTTCCTAATTTTGCACCACGGAACTCATCCAATATTACATTTGCTCCGCGAAGATAGTCCACCTCTCCGCCTTTTACAATGAATCCGCGTTTTCTGCAGATTCTTTCAAGTATTTCAAAACCCTGAAGATTCTCCTCAAGCTCCACCTTGTAGCGTTCCTTAAGCCTTTCGGGGTAGTTTTCCGCAAGGAATGTGCAGAGATTTGCACAAAGCTCCTCACAATCGAGAATCTCGTCCTTGATTGCACCCGTATATGCAAGCTTCAACGCAACATCCTTATCTTCAAATCTGGGCCACAAAATACCCGGAGTATCCAAAAGCTCCATTCCATTTTTAAGGGTTATCCATTGCTTTCCCCTCGTTACACCGGGACGGTCACCTGCTTTTGCAGCAGTCTTTCCATAAAGTTTATTTATGAAAGAACTTTTTCCGACATTTGGAATTCCGCATACCATAATTCGTGCAGGCTTATTTACATAACCACGTGCTTTGTCACGCTCGGTCTTTTCCTTAAGCAGATCTTTTATGGCATCAAATACCTTTGAACTTCCTTTGGCATCATTACAACTGAGTGAAATTGCCATAATTCCGTCATTTTTAAATCGCTCAATCCATTTTTGTGTCTGGACAGGGTCAGCAATATCGCTTTTGTTTATTATAAGCAAACGCTTTTTATTACCAATGATGGAGGGGAGCATGGGATTACGGCTGCTTTCAGGGCATCTGGCATCACAAAGCTCTATTACACAATCGCACAAACGGATATTTTCAATCATCATACGCTTGGTTTTTGTCATATGTCCCGGAAACCACTGTATATTCACACTGCACTCCTCCAATCTAAGTTTTTTCTCAATAAGTTTCGATATTTGACAACGGCCAGAAACGAAGAACTGCCTCTCCTACTACACATTCTTCACTTATGGCACCTATAACTCTTCCGTCAGTACTGTTGTTGCGGTTATCACCCAAAACGAACACGCAATCCTCGGGTACATCAATCTCATCTATGGTTGTATATCCTTTATCAACCATAAGTTCGCCAAGATACGGCTCATCTATTTTTTCACCGTCAACATATACACTGTTTGATGAGTACTCAACTTCAACGTGTTGTCCCTCGGTAGCAATAATACGTTTAATCCAATATATATCCTTGCCATATCCAGGAGGGTTAAATACAACAATATCCCCCGCTTTAGGTTCATAGCCTAAACGCCATACTATCATACGGTCATTGTGCTGAAGTGTAGGCTCCATTGACTGGCCGTCAACACGTACAACGGTAAATACAAAATTACGTATAACAAGAGCCAGTACTACTGCAATAACTATTGCCTGCACCCACTCATACAATTCCTTCTTAAGACTCTTTCCAGTGCCTTTTACCTCAAGCACTTCTATTTCTTCGTCCACGCCCTCATTTTCAGGTGTGTTAAAATTCTTTTCGTCCATACTTTCGTCCTCCTTGCAGGAAATGAAAAAGGGAATCTGCCGTGTGACAGACTCCCCTCCATTGACTATTAAAGTCTTTCCTTAACTTTAGCTGCCTTACCAACTCTGTCACGCAGATAGTACAGTTTAGCACGCTTAACCTTACCGTGTCTTACAACCTCGATGTGATCAAGGCTGGGTGAATTAACAGGGAATGTTCTTTCAACACCGACACCGTATGAAAGACGTCTTACAGTAAATGTTTCCTGGATTCCACCGTGTTTCTTAGAAATTACGGTACCTTCAAACATCTGAAGTCTTTCCTTGGCACCCTCCTTAACCTTTACATACAGCTTTACATAATCACCGATTTCAAGCTTGGGAAGGTCAGTTCTGATTTGTTCCTGAGTAATCGCCTTTAAAACGTCCACTCTAATCTCTCCTTTCTTACCCGCCATAGCGGTAAAAATAAAGCGTTCGTACGAAAGAAATGCAGAGGACCGCTTTTTTACTCGACTAATATATCACACTATATCCATAAATGCAAGACTTTTTTTAAAAATTTTTAAATGGCTACATTATCTTCTATTATATCTTCTAATGTAGTAGGGGTAACATAGGAATTGGAAAGAATCTGTATAAAAAGCTCTGCCTCAAGCCTTGTGTTGAAAATTCCGTTAACGGCTTTCCTCTCCCGGCCTGTTCGCTCGCTTGGTTTTTGAGTATACATATCTATACCAACACCATACTTTTTACCGCTGTCCTCCCTTTCCTCCGATTCAGTTATAAAATAACAAAGATAAATTTTGTCTCCAAGTATACTTTCAGTTTCCGTCTGCCTGATATAATTTGTTTCTGCCATATAAAAAATCTCCTTCACTTTTTGCTTTCAACGCCATTATATCGCCACAATACGACATATTTCAACACGCACATTTTTTCATATAATTGCTGGATATATTTTACATATTTTTCCAGTATTTTGCAATTAAATAATTTGTGTTATTATGCATAAGACTTAATTTTTTTGTAATATTTTAGCGAAATAATGGGGGGTTATACTATTTTCACACATCAATTCAGCATTGAGAATTTTTTGCTTGAAATGAAGTTTATAATATATTATAATGTAGTATTGAGGGATTAGAACTATGAAAAACGACTTTTTACCGATTTCAAAAATTGAAATGGATAATCTTGGTTGGGATTATTACGACTTTTTATTTATCTGCGGCGATGCCTATGTAGACCACCCTTCTTTCGGGGCAAGCCTTCTTGCAAGGCTGTTGGAGGCAAACGGTTACAGAGTTTGTATGTGCCCGCAGCCCGACCGAAATAATCCCGATGCACTTACTTCTTATGGCAGACCCCGCCTTGGTGTTTTGATTTCAGGCGGTGTTATAGATTCAATGGTAAATCACTACACTGCATCAAAGAAAAGACGCAGTGGTGATGTCTACTCTCCCGGTGGAAAAAGCGGCTACCGCCCAGACAGGTGCGTTATTGTATATTCAAATATGGCACGTGCTGCTTTTGGTGATATCCCCGTTATAATCGGCGGAACAGAGGCAAGCTTAAGACGCTTTGCTCACTATGATTACTGGCAGGATAAAGTAAGACGAAGCATACTTATAGATTCGGGTGCAGACCTGCTTCTTTTCGGTATGGGTGAGCGTACAGTTTTAGCCGTTGCCGAAAAGCTTAGTGACGGAATTCCTGTAAATAGAATTACAAACCTTCACGGAAGCTGCTATATTTCCGATAAGGTTCCCAAAAACAGTATTGTTCTCCCCTCTTTTGAAAAGGTGACAGAAAACAAGGAAGGCTATGCAAAGGCTGCTGCAGTGCAATATTATGAACAGGACGCTATTCGTGGAAAGACGCTTGTTCAGCAGCACGGTGACAAATATTTGGTACAACTTCCACAGGCTATGCCTCTTTCACAAAAAGAAATGGACAAGGTATATGCCTTAAATTATATGAGGGCATGGCACCCTTCCTATGACAAAGACGGGGGCATCCCCGCTTTAGAAGAAGTTAAATTTTCCATCACATCTTCCAGAGGTTGCTTCGGCAGCTGCTCCTTCTGCGCGTTAACCTTTCATCAGGGCAGAGTCGTTCAGGCAAGAAGTCAGGCATCTATTTTAGCTGAGGCACAAAAGCTTATCTGGGATAAGGATTTCAAAGGATATATTCACGATGTCGGCGGTCCTACGGCAAATTTCCGTACTCCGTCTTGCAAAAAGCAGCTTAAAAGCGGTACTTGCCGTGACAGGCAATGCCTTTATCCATCGGTTTG
>JAZLEL010000058.1:0-1752 GCA_045615265.1 Clostridia bacterium
TGATTTGAAACATAGGAAATACCGTTTGCAATGCCGGCAGAAGTTCCCACAAGATAATCTGTTTTAAATCCAATATCGATAAGGGCATCAAGAGCGCCTACTGTAAAGTAACCACGGCTTGCACCGCCCTCTAAAACAAGTCCTGTTTTCATAGTAATTTTGCCTCCGATTAAGAAGAAAGTTATTTTTCTAAATATTCTATATCTTTTCTTATCTGTTCTTTTAGCTTGCTGATATCTTCAAATCTCTTTTCCGGACGAATGAATTCTAAAAAAGAGAGTTTTATCTCCTTGCCGTAAAGATTTCTTTGAAAATTAGGGATATATGTTTCCGTGCGGAGCTTTTCTCCGCCCACAGTAGGGTTGATTCCTGTGTTGGTAATTGAATTATAGCATATGTTATCAATAAATACCAGCGTTTTGTATACTCCATTTTTTGGAATTACAGTCGAATTATCAATAAAAACATTCGCCGTTGGAAATCCCAGTGTGCGTCCAAGATGCTTTCCTTCGCTGACTATTCCGCTGACAGAAAAGTTTCTTCCTAAAAGAAGGTTTGCCTTTTTAATCTCTCCTTCTGAAATAAGCTCTCTTATACGGCTTGAGGATACGTTTTCGCCCATAAGCGTTTCGCATCCTAAAACCTTTAGTGTGAATCCATATTGCTTACCTAAAACATCAAGAGATGCCGCATCTCCGCCTGCGTTTTTCCCAAAGCGGTAGTTGTATCCGCAAACGGCGTGTTTAATATTATATTTTTCCACCAGAATTTTTTGCACGAAATCCTCAGGTGACATATTGAGAAATTCCTGACTCACAGGGAGAATTTCAGCCTCAGCCCCCATAGCTTCTATAATTTTCTTTTTTTCATCAAGAGTTGTTATATACCTTGCCTTCTTTGAGAAAAGCACCTCTGAGGGCGAAACATCAAAGCTGAGTACAATGGGGCGTAAATTATTTTCTTTTGCATAATCTACTGTATATTTGATGATTTTTTGATGTGCAATATGCACTCCGTCAAAAAAACCCAAAGCTATTGCAGATGGTGATTTACTCATTTATAAAACCCCTTTATAAGCTTCAGACATTCGCGTCCGTCAGTAATATCTGCCTGTGAAAGTGCGATAAAGTTTCCGTTCTCGTCATAAATGCGATAAAAATCCCCTTGTACATTTCCTCGGTAATATATTGGAACACCGTTTTTTACACGGTCAGCACGTTTTTTGTCAAGCTTAATGGACTCATAATTTTCAAAAAAGGAGTCGAGGGGGAGAATAGCTTTCTCTACCTCACCTTTTTCGCTGAGCTTTATAAGCTCCTCAGGAGAAATTGCTTTATCAAGCGTAAACACACCCGAAGAAGTTCTCTCGAGTGTCTTTATGCATCCGCCGCAACCTAAAGCATCTCCAATATCGGCAGCCAATGTACGGATATATGTACCCTTGCTGCAGTGGACATTGACTGTAATTTCAGGAAGTTCAATTTTATCAACGTCAATTGAAAATACAGTTATATCACGGGCTTCACGCTCAACCTCAATTCCCTGTCTTGCAAGGTGGTAAAGCCGCTGTCCGTTTACCTGAATAGCACTGTACATAGGAGGTATCTGCTTAATATTTCCCACAAATTTTTCTATTGCAGCAAGAATTTCATCCTCGGTTACATTTACGGGATTTTCCTCTAAAATTTTACCCGCCATATCAAGGGTATCGGTTTTTACTCCAAGGAGAATAGTGGCACTATACCTCTTATC
>JAZLEL010000059.1:0-2091 GCA_045615265.1 Clostridia bacterium
TTACCGGGCATAAGCTCGATATTGTGGATAACTGTACCAACGGGAATGTTTGCGATGGGCAGTGCATTACCGGGACGGATATCTGCTGTTTCGCTGCATTCGATTACGTCGTTAACATAAAGGCCAACGGGAGCGATGATGTATCTCTTTTCACCGTCCTCGTACTGAACGAGAGCGATGTTAGCACTTCTGTTAGGATCGTACTCGATTGCAAGAACTGTTGCCTTCATACCACGCTTATCACGCTTGAAGTCAATTACTCTGTATTTTCTCTTTGTGCCGCCGCCGCGATGACGAACTGTGATTCTACCGTAAGAGTTTCTTCCGGCATTAGACTTAAGAGGTTCGAGAAGAGAACGCTCGGGAGTCTTCTTTGTGATTTCCTCAAAAGTGGAAACAGTCATCTGTCTGCGTGCAGGGGAAGTAGGTTTATACTTCTTTATTGCCATTTGTTTTCACTCCTTTACATCAATCCATCGAAGAACTCGATTGTCTTACTGTCTGCTGTAAGCTTAACGATGGCTTTCTTCCAGTCAGGTCTTTTACCGCTGTTAGCGCCCATACGTTTAACTTTACCAAGAACGCGCATTGTTGTTACCTTTTCAACCTTTACGCCGAAAACTTCTTCAACAGCCTTCTTGATTTCAATTTTGTTGGCATCTTTAGCAACCTCGAAGGTATACTTTCTGTCAGCCATCTGATCCATAGAATTTTCTGTTATTACAGGCTTCTTAATGATTTCATATGACATCATTATGCATACACCTCCTCAAGTTTTGCAATAGCGTCTTTCGCTACGATAAACTTGTCGTGGTTAAGAACATCGTATACATTAAGCATTCCTACATATGAAGCCTTAACGCCTTCAATGTTTCTTGCGGAAAGATATACGTTCTTTTCCATTTCGTTTGTAACGATAAGAGCCTTGCTGTCTACGCCCATAGCCTTGAGCATATCTGCAATTGCCTTTGTTTTGATTTCATCCATAGTAAGGTTATCAATTACCATTACGCACTCATCTGCTGCTTTAGCGCTGAGAGCACTTACCATAGCAAGCTTTTTAACCTTCTTATTGATTGTGTAGGAGTAATCTCTGGGCTTGGGGCCGAGAGCTACGCCGCCCTTAATCCACTGAGGAGCACGTGTGCTACCCTGTCTTGCGCGACCTGTACCCTTCTGTCTGAAAGGCTTTGCGCCACCGCCGGAAACTTCCGTACGGGTTTTGGTACTCTGTGTACCCTGTCTCTGGTTTGCAAGGTAGTTAACAACAGTTTCATGAAGAACCGACTTATTAACTTCTGCACCGAAAAGCGCTGCGTTAAGTTCAACATCGCCAATCTTTGCGCCCTGCATATTGTATAATACCGCTGTAGGCATTTATAGCATCTCCTTTCCGTATGGCTTACGCCTTTACTGTATTCTTGATAGTTACTATACCGCCCTTGGGTCCGGGAATAGCACCCTTAACGAGAATAAGGTTTCTGTCCATATCAACTCTTACAACGTCGAGGTTCTGAACTGTAACCTTCTCGCAACCCAAATGTCCTGCAAGCTTCTTGCCTTTGAAAACTCTTGACGGTGAAGAACAAGCACCCATTGAACCGGGTCCTCTGTGGTAACCGCTACCGTGAGTCATAGGTCCACGGTGTGTACCCCATCTCTTAACTGTACCTGCGTAACCCTTACCTTTGCTGATACCGGTTACGTCAACACATTCGCCTTCTGCGAAAACGTCAGCCTTTACTTCATCGCCAACATTAAGGGTGATTTCGTCAAGACGGAATTCCTTAAGAACCTTCTTAACTGCTACACCGCTCTTTGCGAAGTGACCCTTGAGAGCCTTTGTTACGTGCTTCTCTTTTACTTCGCCGAAGCCCAGCTGAACAGCTTCATAACCGTCTGTCTGGGCTGTTTTTCTCTGAATTACGTTGCAGGGGCCGGCTTCTATTACAGTAACCGGTACTACCTTGCCTTCAGCATCGAAAATCTGAGTCATACCGATTTTCTTACCGATGATTGCTTTCTGCATGATTTGTTCCTCCTTGTATGGTTATTGGTTGACTTTCGCCAACATTACCTTCCACTCTTGTC
>JAZLEL010000060.1:0-1727 GCA_045615265.1 Clostridia bacterium
ATAAAATCCATAATGGAGGCGACAAAGGGTATATCTATGTCGCCTCCACTATTATTTATCAGCGGAAATTCCAGTTCTACCCCTATACTTCCTGTCTTCTTACCTTCAAAGGGTTTTATGAATCTGTCGTATACAATTTCACGCGGATTTCTCATATTCTTTTACCACTCAAGAAGATTTGCCATGAAGCTGTCAAGCTCATCAATCTTAATTCTCTTTTGCTCCATAGTGTCACGGTCACGGACAGTTACAGACTCATCCTCCAATGTATCAAAGTCAATTGTGATACATACGGGTGTTCCTATCTCGTCCTGACGGCGGTAACGCTTACCGATAGAGCCTGCAACGTCATATTCGCAGTTATACTTTTTGATAAGCTTCTGATATACTTCATCAGCCTTTTCGCCAAGCTTCTTTGAAAGGGGAAGAATCGCTGCCTTAACAGGTGCAAGTGCAGGATGAAGTCTGAGAACTGTTCTTACATCGCCCTCGCCCACTTCTTCCTCGTCATATGCTTCGCAAAGGAATGCAAGAGCAACACGGTCTGCACCCAAGGAAGGCTCAACAACATAGGGAACATAACGCTCGTTTGTAACCTGGTCGATATATTCCATACTTTCTCCACTGTGGTTCTGGTGCTGGGTAAGGTCGAAATCAGTTCTGTCGGCAATACCCCAAAGCTCACCCCAACCGAAGGGGAACATAAACTCAATATCAGTTGTAGCGTTGGAATAGTGGCTAAGCTCCTCGGGACTATGGTCACGAAGACGGATATTTTCCTCTTTCATACCGAGAGCAAGAAGGAAATCTCTGCAGTAATCCTTCCAATATTTAAACCACTCAAGATCTGTGCCGGGCTTGCAGAAGAATTCAAGCTCCATCTGCTCAAACTCTCTTGTTCTGAAGATGAAGTTACCGGGTGTGATTTCGTTTCTGAAGGACTTACCAACCTGTGCTATACCGAAAGGCACTTTCTTACGGCTGGTACGTGCAACATTCTTGAAGTTTACGAAAATTCCCTGAGCTGTTTCGGGACGAAGGTATATTTCAGCCTTTGCATCCTCTGTAACGCCCTGGAATGTCTTGAACATAAGATTAAACTTACGGATATCGGTAAAGTTATGCTTACCGCAATCGGGGCAGTTGATATTATTGTCATCAATATACTTAAGCATCTGCTCGTTGCTCCAGCCATCAACTACAATATCCTCGCCCTTTTCATGGCAGAAATCCTCAATAAGCTTATCTGCACGATGTCTTGCCTTACACTCCTTACAGTCCATAAGGGGGTCGGAAAAGCCGCCAACGTGTCCGCTTGCTACCCATACCTGAGGATTCATAAGAATTGCACAGTCAAGACCTACATTGTAGGGGCTTTCTGTAACAAACTTTTTCCACCAAGCTTTTTTTACGTTATTTTTATATTCTACACCAAGAGGACCGTAGTCCCAGGTGTTGGAAAGACCGCCGTAAATTTCACTTCCTGCATAAACGTAACCGCGTCCTTTACAAAGTGCGACAATCTTGTCCATTGTTTTATCCTGATTTCTCATCAAAGGTGCCTCCCTTAACATTATAAAGATAGTTAAGCACACGAGAGTTGAACTCCGTATGCCTTAAACTTGATTAATTTGCACACTTTTAATTTGTCGTCCTCGAAAGGCGTCAGCCTATCTTCGTCCTTCGCATCAAAATTGCACTAAATTTCTCTGCGTTTAAGGTCGAAG
>JAZLEL010000061.1:0-3999 GCA_045615265.1 Clostridia bacterium
GATCCGACTTCCTTACCGTCGTTAGGCTGGCCAAGAGCATTTACAACTCTGCCAATCATATTTTCGCCAACGGGAACGCTTACAACGCTGCCTGTACGCTTTACAATATCTCCCTCGCGGATTTGGGCGTCAGAACCGAGAATAACAAGGCTTACAAGGTTTTCTTCAAGGTTAAGAGCCATTGCAACTTCGCCGTTTTCGAACTCTACAAGCTCGTTGCTCATACAGTTGTCAAGACCTTTTACCTTTGCGATACCGTCGCCAACCTCAATAACATAACCGGTTTCCTTCTGCTCAATCTTATTTGCGAAATTTTTAATCTGGTCTTTTATAATTTTGCTGATTTCATCAGATTTAAACTGCATCATATCACCTTCAGATTGTTTGTTCGGATAACAGCTCAGTACGGATTTTATTCAATCTTGTACGCACGCTATCATCCGTTTGAGAATTTTGAGTCTTTAAAATTATTCCGCCGAGAATTGTTTTGTCAACGATGGGATTCAGCCTTACTTCTTTTCCTGATTCCTTTTCAAGCTTTATCTTAAGCTTTTCTAAAAACTGCTGATTTGGGGGAACTGCCGTTATGACAGTAACTTTTTCAATACCAAACTTGATGTTATACAGGCTTTCATATTCCTTTGCACAGTCAGGGAACAGGGAAGCATCTTTCTTTTCACAAAGTATTTTCAGGAAATTAACCATATATTCGTGACAACTTCCAAATGCCTCATTAATGAGGGTGCATTTTTCTGCCAGCGGCACGGTAGGAAGGTCAAGAATACGTGAATAATCAGGATTTTCTTTGAATAACAGAGAAATTGCCGTTATCTCTTCATAAATCTGTTCAACAAGGTTTTCATCTTCCGCCAATGAAAAAAGTGAATGAGCATATGTCAATGAAGCCGACCTCATTTTTCTTCACCGGAGTTTTTTATAAACTCCTCTAAGAGCCTTTCATGATCTTCTTCGTTAATGTCTTTTTCAATAACCTTTTCGGCAATATCAATTGCAATAGAGGTTATATCCTTTTTTATTTCGTTTATTGCAGTTTCCTTTTCACGCTCAATTTCTTTTTGTGCCTTTAAAATAATTGCCGATGCTTCATTTTTCGCATCGGTAACAATCTTATCGCTTCGCAAAGAAGCTTCGTAGGTGGCATCCTTCATAATTTGTGCGGCTTCTTCTTTCGCTGAGGATAGCTTCTTAGTGTATTCCTGCTCAATTGCTTTAGCATTTTTTTGTGCTTTTTCAGCCTCTTCGTAAAGAGAATTAACCTCTTTTTCTCTCTCTTCAAGCATATTTGTAACAGGCTTGAAAAGGAGCTTTTTCATTATAAAAACAAGGATAACAAGGTTTATCCAAGTGAAAATTATTGTCCATGGGGCAATAGATACAAATTCTTGAAACTTCTGCATTTTTTTACCTCCGCATTGTGATTTGGGTGGCATAAAGCCACCCATTAAAATTCTTATACGAGGGGATTTGCAAAGAGAAGAATCATTGCAACAACAAGACCATAAATACCTGTTGATTCTGCCACGGCACAACCAAAAAGCATTGTTGATGTAATTTCGCCCTTTGCCTCAGGCTGGCGTCCAACCGCCTCTGCCGCCTTACCTGCAGCGTAGCCCTGACCAATTCCGGGGCCTATACCTGCAATCATTGCAAGACCTGCACCTACTGCTGATGCTGCGCGTACAATTGCTTCTGTCATTTCCATAGAAAATACCTCCCAAATATGATTATTTAGTGATTAACTGTTATATGAAACTTCGTTTGCACTTCCCACATATACCATAGTGAGCATTGATATAATGTAAGCCTGCAGGAAGCTTGTGAATACGTCAAAATAAATCGAAAGAATTGCGGGGAGACCTGCCTGAAGAATCGGTATTTCTCCCAAAACAGGAACAGAGCCCAGAAGCATTTGGCTAATTGCTGCAAGCGCTCCATAGATAAGTGTTGTAATTACAATACCTGATGCAATGTTACCAAAATGACGAAATGCCATAGAAATAGGGTTTGCAACTTCGCTTATGACATTAAGCGGTGTTAAAAACGCCACAGGCTCAGCAAACCCCTTAAGCCATCCGCCAACGCCCTTGTTTTTGATGTTGTAAAACTGAATGAGGAAAAAGGCTATTAAAGCAAAGCCAATAGTTGTATTAAGGTCGCCGGTGGGTGCTCTTAATCCTATAAGTCCCAAAAGACTTCCAAGTATTGAGTAGGAGAACAACGCTCCTATATACGGAAGAAAAAACATATTATGCTGACCCATAGTATCCCTGACAAGACCCTGAAGCATTATAACGGCTTTTTCCGCAATAATCTGCCTTTTAGACGGGTTTCGCATAGAAAGATTTCGTCCTAAAAAGAAGCAGACGGCAGTTATAATTGCTATTACAATCCAACCATTTATAATTGTTTCAGTTAAGGGAATTCCTCCTAAAATCGGGATTTCAAATAATATTTTAGGGCCTTTAACTTCTACGTTCAAGAATTTTCACTTCCTTTATTGCGTAGGCTGATACGGGCAGTGATAGGAACTGCTATGCGTTGAAGCACAAGCGGAATTATTGCCGCCCAAATGTGAATCCATTTAACCTTAGCTGCGATGATTACCATGACGCCAGTAAGAAGCATACGAATCATATATGTGGATGACATATATGCCTTAGCTTTATTTTCATTCTTAGCTGAGCTTTTTTTTACTGAATATGCAAGGTAAAAGAAATTAAGCGAAACGAAAACGCAGCCATAGAGAGTCCCTATTAATATATCCGCTCTGGGGGATAAAAATATACATAAAATAATAAGTTCGACAATCCCCAGCAAAAAAATTAACGCACTGAATATTGTTGCATCTTTGTATACGGAATTATTATTCATCTTTATCCTCCTTTGATGCGGCCAATCTGCAGAATTTAAGAAAAGACAATCCTGCACTTCCTGTGCCTAATAAAATACCTATAAGCATAACATAATTTCCGAGAGAAAAAACTTTTTTGATGTATGCTGCAATTAAAATCCACAGTAAAAAGGAAATTGCAACACTAAGTCCAAGCTGAGAAACCCAGCTAAGGGCTTCAAATATTTCTCTGCGGTTGTTTTTCATATATAAACATTCCCTTTTTTTCTGATTATAACCATTCAACAGGCCTTAGGCTTGTTATTCCGAAATGATAAAGTATAGCATCGGCTATTCTTCTGGAAGCATTACCGTCACCGTAAGGGTTAACGGCAACACTCATCTTGTGATATTCGTTTTCATCGGTAAGAAGCTGTGATGTGAGGGAATAAATAATATCTTCCTCAGTACCGGCAATTTTAACTGTTCCTGCCTCAGCAGCCTCCGGCCTTTCTGTTTCTCCTCTGAGCACAAGAACGGGCTTTCCTAAAGCAGGAGCCTCCTCCTGAAGTCCACCGGAATCGGTCAGAATAAGATGTGCCTTATTCATAGCGTTATGAAGCACGTCTACGTCAAGCGGTTCAACCAAATGCACTCTGGGAATATTTCCAAGGATTGAATTTGCTGTTTCACGCACAGCAGGGTTAAGGTGTACAGGATAGATAACCTCAACATCGGGGAAGTCACGTACAATGCGTGCTACTGCTTTGCAGATATTCTCAAGAGGAGCTCCTAAGTTTTCTCTGCGGTGTGCAGTCATAAGTATTATACGTTTATCCATATCGATTCCTTCAAGAGGTGTTCCCTCGAACGAAAAATCCTTCTTTATTGTTGTTTTAAATGAGTCAATAACTGTGTTGCCTGTTACGAAAATGCTGTCAGGATTTACACCTTCGTTTATAAGATTTGCCCTGTTATTCTTTGTAGGAGAAAAATGTAAATCTGATATAACGCCTGTAAGACGGCGGTTCATTTCTTCAGGGAAGGGGAAGTATTTGTCATATGTTCTGAGACCTGCTTCTACATGACCAACCTTAATTTGGTTATAGTATGCTGCCAGACTTCCGGCAAAGGTTGTAGAAGTATCG
>JAZLEL010000062.1:0-22382 GCA_045615265.1 Clostridia bacterium
TTGGCAGAGAATGACAAGCCGTCTTTGCACACATGGTCCTGTTACTCCTTACCTTCCCAGCTCTATGCTTCAGACAAAGAAGACTCAGGTTTATATCAGTGAAGAACTTGCAGCTCCCTTTGAATGTTGGGAAAAGGTTGGATATTAATTCAATACATAAAAAAACAGCAACCTTAAGGTTGCTGTTTTTTTTGTCTTATATTTTTTACGCCTTCAAGTATTAGCGCTTTTGCATCTACTGCTTTTTGAACTGGAAGGGGGGCAAGCCCCTCAAGCGGATATTCAATGCCCAGCTCTTTGTATTTATGAACTCCCATAGTGTGGTAGGGAAGAACATCTAAAGCTTTCAGATTAGTAAGTTCACCAATAAACTCGCCAAGCCTTATTAAATCCTCATGATTATCGGTAATACCTTCCACAACGATATGTCTTATCCATAAAGGGACGTTCTTTTTCTCAAGAAACTTTGCAAAAAGAAGTACCGCCTTGTTACTATGCCCTGTAAGAAGCTTATGCTTGTCAGGATCTATATGCTTAATATCAAGCATAACAAGGTCTGTATAATCCATAAGTAATTCTAGTTTTTTTATATATTCCTTATCGTTTTCATTGTAAGTAATTCCTGATGTGTCGATACAGGTGTGAATCCCCTCATCCTTTGCTTTTTTAAAAAGCTCAATAAGAAAATCAGTTTGCAGTAATGGTTCGCCACCGGTTACAGTAATTCCGCCGTCTTTATAAAAGACACGATTTTTGTTATACTGTGAAATAAGCTCGTCTGAGGAAAGGAGTGTGCCTTTTTTTATATCCCATGTGTCGGGATTGTGACAATACATACAACGCATGGGACACCCCTGGGTAAATATGACGAATCTGATACCGGGACCGTCAACCGTACCAAAGCTTTCAGTTGAATGAATATATCCTTTTGTCATCAGATTTTGTCGTGAAATGTTCTTGAGATAACTTCATCCTGCTGCTCTTTTGTAAGCTTGATAAAATTAACTGCATAACCGCTTACCCTTATTGTAAGCTGAGGATATTTTTCAGGATGCTTTTGAGCGTCAAGAAGAGTTTCTCTGGAAAAAACATTTACATTAAGATGATGACCGCCTTTCTCAACATAGCCGTCAAGAAGGGAAACAAGATTATCTATTTGATTCTGAGTTGCTGACATATAATTTATCCTCCTTAAACTTATTCTCTATCCAATCCTTCAAAAAGAGTAGGAGAGGAGCAAGCGCCATTGGAACAGTCAAGGTCAACTTCTATATCTCCTACGAAAATTTTATCGTCCTTGCCGAGAGCACCGGGAATAATAGAGAATGTATTTGAAATACCATCCTGAGCGTCAAGGAAAGGAAGTTTCGCAACAGTGGAAAGTGATGCTACTGCACCATGGGTATCGCGTCCGTGCATTGGATTTGCACCGGGGGCGAATGCTTCGCCTCTCTTTCTTCCGTCAGGTGTAGCACCTGTATACTTACCATATACTACGTTGGAAGTAATTGTAAGTATGGATGTAGTAGGAATACTGTCACGATAAGTGTGATTCTTTCTTATGTGTTCCATAAATCTGTGAACAACATCATAAGCAATTGAGTCAACACGATCGTCATCGTTGCCATATTTGGGGAAGTCACCCTCAACTTCGTAGTCAACGGCAATTCCATCTTCATTACGTATTGCCTTAACTTTTGCATATTTGATAGCAGAAAGAGAATCTGCTACAACAGAAAGACCTGCAATACCTGTTGCAAACCAACGTGTAACATTCTTATCGTGAAGTGCCATCTGGATTTTTTCGTAGCAGTACTTATCGTGCATATAATGAATGATGTTAAGCGTGTTTACATATACACCTGCAAGCCACTCCATCATTTCGTCATATTTTTGCATTACCTCATCATAGTCAAGATATTCCGATGTAATAGGGGAATAACTGGGTGCAATTTGTTTGCCGGTAATTTCATCAACACCGCCGTTAATAGCATAAAGCAAACATTTTGCAAGATTTGCTCTCGCACCGAAGAACTGCATTTCCTGACCTATTCTCATCGAGGACACACAGCAAGCAATAGCATAATCATCACCGTGTGTAATTCTCATCATATCGTCATTTTCATACTGGATAGATGATGTTTCGATTGAAAGCTTAGCACAGAAACGCTTAAAATTGATGGGGAATTTTGTCGACCAAAGAACCGTAAGATTAGGCTCAGGCGCAGGACCTAAGTTTCTAAGGGTATGTAGGTAACGGTAACTCATTTTGGTAACCATGTGACGGCCATCGATACCTACTCCTCCGATAGATTCTGTAACCCACTGAGGGTCACCTGAGAAGAGTGAATTGTATTCGGGAGTACGTGCAAATTTTATAAGACGCAGTTTCATTATGAAATGGTCAACCATTTCCTGAATTTCACTTTCAGTAAATACACCGTTTTTAAGGTCTCTTTCAGCATAAATGTCAAGGAAGGTAGATGTTCTTCCCAGTGACATTGCTGCACCATTTTGCTCCTTAACGGCTGCTAAATATCCAAAATAAAGCCACTGAATAGCCTCTTTGGTGTTTCTGGCAGGCTTTGATATATCATAACCGTAGCTAAGTGCCATTTTTTTCAGGTCTTCAAGTGCACGAAGTTGTTCAGACAGTTCTTCACGTACCTGAATTACATGGGAATACATTGCACTGCGGGTAGTTTCCTTTTGAGCAGCCTTATCAGCAATAAGATAATCTACGCCATAAAGAGCGATTCTTCTGTAATCGCCTATAATTCTTCCACGGCCGTATGCATCGGGAAGACCTGTAATGATATGACTTGAACGACACGCCCTCATTTCGGGAGTGTATGCGTCAAAAACACCTGCATTATGCGTTTTTCTATGGGTAGTAAAAAACTTTTTAATTTCGGGATTGATTGTGTATCCATTTTCAGAACAAGCTTTTTCAGCCATACGGATTCCGCCATAGGGCATAAGTGCACGTTTTAAAGGCTTGTCTGTTTGCAATCCTACAATCGTTTCCTTGTCTTTATCAAGGTAACCAGGGGCGTGCGAGGTTATTGTTGATATAATGTCTGTATCCATATCAAGCACACCGCCTGCCTCGCGTTCCTGCTTTGAAAGCTCAAGCACCTGATCCCACAAATCAATTGTGTTCTGGGTGGGTGCTTCAAGGAAAGACTCATCACCGTCATAAGGGGTGTAGTTATGCTTTATAAACGTTCTTACATTTACACATTTGGCCCAGCTTCTTATCTTGAAACCAGCCCAGTATTCTGAATTGGTACACATTCTCAATTCCTTCTTTCGGGTATGTTATCTTCTGAAAAAACAATACATATTGTCTTTTAATAATTATTAAAAATACTACATATGGTATTATAGCATACAAAAATTGTAAAGTAAATAGTAATTTTACTATATTTCGTAGAAATTATTTCGATAAAGTGTAATTATTGACAGGCATCTGCGCTAACTTTTGTACAAATAATGCAGTGCTTTCTAAATCTTTTCTGTCTATAATTTCGTTTGCACTGTGAATATAGCGTGTAGGAATAGAAATAGTTCCAGATGGAACACCCCCGCCTGTAAGATGAATTGCCCCTGCGTCTGTTCCGCCATAGCTTGCCGCTTCAAGCTGATAAGGAATCTTACTTTCTTTCGCAACATCAAGCATAAAATTCTTAACAGAGGGGTGAATAATGAAAGATGCATCCTTCATCTTGATAGCAGGTCCTTCTCCGAGGGAGAGGTTTAATTCTAAGGATTCAGGCGTATCACCTACATTTGATACATCGATTGCAATTGCCAGATCAGGATTAATGAGATTTGCGGCAGTTTTAGCACCTCTGAGTCCAACCTCTTCCTGAACTGTAAATACGGCGAAAATATCGCTTTCTGTTTCGCCCAGATTCTGCATCGCTCGTATAAGTGCCCAGCAACCAGCACGGTCGTCAAGTGCCTTTCCCATAATTCTGTCGCCGATTAATGAAAAGTTACCATCATATACCGCCATATCGCCAATCTGGACAACGTTTTCGGCAGCTTCTTTGGAATTTGCACCAATATCCATATACATTTTTTCAAAGCTTACATTTGAAGGGTTTTCCTTATTCTCATAAGAAATTTTACCTTTTGTTCCATTGACGAATTGAATGGCAGAATTTATTGTATTATATTTTGTAACGCCGCCTATGGGAGAAAAACGGAGGAAACCTTTTTCGTCAATATAGTTTACCATGAACCCGATTTCATCCATGTGTGCCGCAAACATAAGCTTTTTGCCGTTACCTTTTTTGTGACAAATAAGATTTCCAAGGGTGTCAGTGAAAATTTCATCACAAACGCTTTTAAGCTCTGCCTCTATAATACTGCGGATTTCACTTTCTCTTCCTGAGGGGGAAACCGACATAACAAGCTTTTCAAGAAGTTGCATTACAGACCGCTCCTTTCAATGTTTTTGAGTACTGATTTTGCCAGTTTATATACACTTTCAGCGTCCTCGAGATTCATAATGCTGACAGGGGAGTGGATATATCTGCACGGAGCCGCAATAACGGCTGTTTTTACGCCATTTCCGCTGCGTTGAACAGCACCTGCATCAGTTCCCCCTGCTATGGCACGTTTTATTTGATATTTTATATCGTTTTCTTTTGCAGTTTTTATTATAAAATCATAATAATCTTTATTGGAGATAAACGATCTGTCTGCCGCAGTTATAACTGCACCGCCGCCAAGGCTTGTTACCTCGGTATGCGGCTTACTTCCGTATACATCAGAGCAGGTTGTCCCCTCAATTACCAGTGCAATGTCAGGCTTAATATTATAGGTGGCTACCTGTGCACCTCTAAGTCCGATTTCCTCTTGAACTGTAAAAACAAAATACATATCATTTTCAAAGTTTTCTTTCATAAGCTCAAGGATTATTGCACAACCTACACGGTCATCCAGAGCCTTGCTTTTAACAAGATTTGCCCCAAAGGGTGTATATTCGCCGTCAAACACAGCATAGTCACCCATAGAAACAAGCTTTTCTGCTGATTTTTTGTCTTTAGCCCCGATATCAATATATAAATCCTTGAGCTTAAGGGGAGTTGTAACCTCGTCCGGTTTTTGAAGATGTATAGCTTTCGCACAAATTATGCCAGGAACTGAATTTTTCCCAATCAACACCTTTTTGCTCGAAAGAACTGTTGTTTCAATTCCTCCAAGGGTCTGAAATCTTAGAAAACCATTTTCTGTAATTTCTGTTATAATAAAGCCGACCTCATCCATATGAGCACAAACCATAATTTTTTTGCCGTTACCCTTTCTATGGCAAATAAGATTACCCATAGAATCAGTATAAATATCATCAGCAATAACTCTTTCTTTTACAAATTCACGCACCGCATCTTCAAAGCCAGAGGGTGCATTAAGCGAAGCGAGTTCTTTTACCAGCACAAACATTCACCTTCTTTCAAGGACTGCGCAAATGCCGAGATAAGCTCTGCCGTTTTTTCCATATCAGCAGTATCGGCAATTTCGTAATTTGAATGCATATATCTTACAGGGATAGAGAGTAGGGCAGTAGGTACACCAATGCCTGAAACCTGAATTTCCCAGGCATCTGTTCCTGTATCTCCGCCACATACCTCAAGTTGAATATCAATATTATCACGTTTTGAAAGTTCGATTAATTTCTGTGTCATTTTTGAATGAAGATTAGGACCAATCGTAAGAACAGGTCCCTTTCCACAAGGGAAGGCATCCTCGCTTACGTCGTGACTTGTCCCATGGCATACATCGATAGCAATTGCACATCCCGGCTGAATATGTGCTGCTGCAGTTTTAGCACCACGAAGACCTACTTCCTCCTGTACCGTAGCTACTGCTATAATATCATTCTGGAGATTAGCGTTTGAGAGAATTTCAAGCACTTTTAACAAAGCTGCCAGACCGCCTCTATCATCGATACAGCGTGCAGCAACCATACTTCCGTCAAGCTGAGTGAAACTGGTGTTAAAGGTCACAATATCTCCAACGGAAACGAGATTTTTTGTGGTTTCTTTGTCATATCCGATATCTATGCAAAGCTCATCAATCTTGGGGGCTTTGCTTCTGTCAGAAACAAGATGGGGAGGTTTAGCACCTATAACACCGAAAAGCTTTTCTTTACCCCATACCGTAACCTCAGTTCCGGGAAGAATCTTAGGGTCAAAACCACCAACACTTACAACCTTAAGGCTGCCTTTTTCGGTGATACCGCTGACCATAAAGCCAAGCTCGTCCATATGCGCCTCTATCATAAGAGATGGGGCAGATGGGTTTGTCCCTTTTTTAATTCCTATTACATTCCCAAGTACATCGGTAGTAACCTCGCTGCAGAATCGGGAAAAAAGCGACATTACGAGATTGTGCATATTTTCCTCGTTGCCACTTACGCCAAATTCTGTGTCGAGTATTTTAAGATAGTCGGGAGTTGTCATCTTATCAATCCTTCAAATTATTTACTATTTCTTTGAATAAATTGCCGCGTTCTTCAAAATTTTTAAACATATCGAAACTTGTGCTTGCGTTTGAAAGGAGAACAACATCTCCGGACTTTGCAATATTTTTCGCAGCATTTACAGCCTCTTCATATGTTGTGCAGAATTGTGTGGTAATATCCATGCCAACACCTGTTCTTTCAACATATTTGTCGAGGGATTCCTTAATAATAGGTCCTGTTTTTCCTATAAGTATAATATGCTTTGTCTTTGTGGCAAGAGATTCGCCTAGGTCGTCATAGGCAATTCCCTTGTCTTTACCTCCGGTAATTAAAATTACTTTATCAAACACCTTGAGGGTGTTTATTGTCCTGTTAGGACTTGAATCAATGGAACTGTTATAATATCTGACACCGCCGATTTCACGCACAAATTCGATTCTGTGGGGAACACCGCCAAAAGTGCGTGCAACCTCTTTTACTGACTCATCTTTATAAAGCGGGTAAGTTGCAGCAATTGCTGTCATATAGTTTTGAACGTTGTGTTCTCCAGGTATTTTTATATCTTTTGTTTCAAGAATTTTTTTAGCGAAAGCATAAATTGAATTGTTTTCACAGTATACGTCACAACTCTTATCATAACCGAAAACACGAACAGAACCTTTGGCGGTTTCTCTGCATTCATAGGATTTGTCGTTTGTTTTGTTTACAACAAGTATATCTTTTTCATTACCATGAATGTAAATATTACGTTTTGCTTCGATATATTCTTCATATGATTTATGCATATCAAGATGGTTAGGTGTAATGTTTGTAATAACTGCAACATCAGCACTTTTTTTCATTGTATGCAGTTGAAAACTGGAAAGCTCCACTACAACAATATCATCAGGAGTGATATTATCCGTAGTGCAAAGAAGGGGAGTGCCGATATTTCCGCCCAGATGGCATCTGTGTCCGCTGGCTTTTAAGATTTCGTAGATCAGTGTTGTGGTTGTTGTCTTACCATCACTTCCAGTTACTGCAATGATTTTTGCAGGGCAAACCTCAAAGAAAACTTCCATTTCACTTGTGATAACAGAGCCTTTTTTTCTGGCTTTTTCAAGCGCAGGAACATCAAATCTCATACCGGGGGTCTTAAATATTATTTCTCCGGATAAATTTTCAAGATAATCCTCACCGCAGTTAAGCTTTACTCCGAGCGATGAAAGCTCTGCACCTGTTTCGCCAAGCTCAGAAAGTGTTTTTCTGTCGCATGCGGTAACATTTGCCCCGTTTTCACACAAAAATTTTATAAGGGGAAGGTTACTTATACCAATTCCAATAACACTTATATCTTTATTTTTTACAAAACTTTTAAAAGCATCAAATTTTTCGTTTTTCAATGTTATCCCTCTCATCTTATATAACTGGTTCTAATTTTCTCTTCAAGCTGAGGTTTATTAATGCCTGCTTTTTTTCCCGCATCAATGCATTTAAGAAGCCACGCCATATTTTTTCCTATAATTCGCATTGTCTGCAATCCCTCGAGATCCTGCATAACCTCATCAGGGGTATTTCCATGTACCATATTCCAGTATTGTGAGGTTACAATGGGCATCTGGTTAATTTCGGGATATTTAATTAATTGCTCAAGTGTAGTAGTAGAGCCTGCACGGCGGCAACTGGTAACTACGGCACAGGGCTTATGCTTCATAGCCGCACTTGAAGAATAGAAAAGTCTGTCAAGAAACGAAGTCATCATTCCTGAGGCAGCGGCATAATGCACAGGTGAGCCTAAAACGAAACCATCAGCATTTTCAATAAGCTTTATAGCCTCATTCACACAGTCATCTGTTATACATTTCCCGTTCTTTTTACAGTAACCGCAGCCAAGACAACCCTTAGTAGTTGTTCCGGCATGGAAAATTTCAGTTTCAATTCCTTCTTTGTTAAGCTCTTTTTCTATTTCCGCAAGAGCAGTGTATGTACAACCTTTTTTATTTGGACTTCCGTTAAAAAGAACTACTTTCATTTTTAATAACATTCCTTTCAAAAATATATTTATGCTTACGGATTGCAGTTTCCGCATTTCTTAAAACCACGGTTAATCGCATCCTCCCGTGAAGCAAAATTTATTCTGTTACTCTCTCCGGGGAGGTTTGGACATGATTCTGTATGGAAAACCTTTGATTTTCTATTCCCTATGTATTCGAGCGTAATCTCTGGTGTTTCTTTTTGCTTTTCGTAGATTTCTCCGGTGGTTTTTTGAACTATTTTGCCATCTGTTACAAGAATAATGTTGCCTTCCTCGTCAGTACGCAAGGTCTCTGCACCTATTTTCGATAAACGCTCCAGAGCTTCCTTATGCGGATGACCGTAGGAATTTCCTTCGCCGCATTGGATTACGGCAACTCCCGGACATACTGAGTTGAGAAATTCAGCAGAGGAGGCATAACGGCTTCCGTGGTGACCGACCTTTAGTATATCGGCGCTTATATCAACATTGTTTTTTATAAGCTCTGCCTCAACCGCTCTCTCGCAATCGCCGGTAAATAGTGCTTTAACATCACCAAATTGAATCATCACAACAAGTGAGTTATTGTTTGCGTTTTCAAAATCCTTATTAGGGGAGAGAAACTTGATTCTAAACGGCCCTAACTTATATATGCAGTCCATATCAGGGATAACAGGCGTGATTTCCTTATCTATCAGTGTGTCGACAAATCCTTCATAAAAATATGATGTAGATGTGTCAGAATTAAGAAAAACGGTTTTGGAATCGATAGAGGAAAGCACTGATTTCGCTCCGCCTAAGTGATCCTCGTGAGGATGAGTGCCTATAAAATAGTCCAGCGAGTCAATTCCAAGCTCTGTAAGATAGTTGTAGACTATATGTCCGCTCTGAGTTGTACCTGCGTCTATCAATATATTGGTTTCTCCGCTTTGAACGAGTATGCAGTCACCCTGGCCAACATCTATAAAATGAAATTCGGCAGTTTCTTTAGATGTATCAATCTGAAGCTCTGTTTTATCTGTCTGGACAGAGTTTAACTTGCTCTTGTCAATGTTAAAGGTAGAGTATAGAGAGCAGGATGTAAAAAGCAGGGCTATTATAACAAGTATTATTAAAAAACGACTCTTATGCATATAAATTTCCTTTCACAACCTTGTATAAAAGTCAAAAAAGACCTGACAGATGTCAGGTCTTAATGTTTCATTCTGCAAAGTTAGATGCAATAAGATTTGCCAATCCGTCGACAGCCGCTTCTTCATCAGCACCTTCAGCTGTTAATGTAACAGTTGTACCGCGTGTGATACCCAGAGATAAAACACCGAGAAGGCTCTTAGCATTTACTTTTCTTTCATCCTTGGAAATCCAGACAGATGATGTGAATTCGTTTGCTTTCTGTATAAAAAATGTTGCAGGACGTGCGTGCAAGCCAACCTGATTTTGCACAACAATCTCTTTTGAAACCATAATTGAATGCTCCTTATCCAAAATTCATATACAATTATACCTCTTATTTACAAAATAGTCAATAAATTTTTATGGAAAATTATTTTTTATTGAAATATGCTTCTGGTACAGTACCAACAATTAATGTCTGTGCAATGGGCATTTCCGACTGCACAGTTATAAAACTATGTGCAAGGGGGAGGAGTATTTCTATATCAACCGATACTAAAAGTGTTATTGTATGAATTGTCTGGTTAATTCCCGCTTCCTCAAATGAGTGTGTGATGTCTACATGAGTTATTGAAACAGGCTGAAATCTTATAGGTATTTTAGGACCAATTCCCGAAAAGAGTTCAGAGCCGACAAGCCCCGATAAGTAGACCCTGTTCTCAATCAGATTTCTACTTTCAATCTCGTCTCCTATTTTAATATCAAGTTCATTGGCAAAGTTATTTATTAATACAGAATTGGCACTTATCGACGTGACTCTGCCCGATGAATCCCGGTTTATTATTGTTATTTTATCATAGCTCAGAAACTCCTCAAGCATCAAATTTTTGACCTCTCTGTCTATGATCATTGAAACCTCATTTTCAGCAAAGCTTTGCGAAATGGATAGTATTCTGGGTCTTAGATACTTAGAAAACACAAAAACCAGGAGAAAAAGCAGTATTCCCGATACAATAAGAATAAGTGCCAGTATTCTTTTAAAGCGTTTCACTGCCACCACTCCTAATACTTCTCATATTATTCTATGCTTGAAAAGTAAGGATAGTTATAAAACATCAAATTTTACTCATTTAAGTTTGAGGTAGCAGGATTATCAATGAGTTGTCCGTCTTTGTCAAATCTTGAACCGTGGCACGGGCAATCCCAAGAATGTTCCACTTTATTCCATTTTAAAGCACACCCGAGGTGAGGGCAGCGTTTTTTTGTCGGGGTCATAAGATTAACTGCAGATTCAAACCCGTTTACGAAAAGCTGTGGCTTTAAAATGCTTCGTGATGGGGAAAATATTTCTGCACAGTCATTCTTTTTTCCTTCAATCATATCGGAAATTATAAAAGATGCAGCCATAGACGATGTGATACCCCATTTATTGAACCCGGTTGCAACATACATATCCGGAGTGTTTTTTGAATAATGTCCGATATAGGGAATAGAGTCAAGGCTCATACAATCCTGTGCAGCCCACTCATATTTAAGCTGTGCATCAGGATAATATTTTTCTTTGAATTTGTGGATTGTTTTCCATCCGTCAGTTGGTTTTCCAGTGCGATGACTGCCTCCGCCCACTAAAAGGAGATTGTCATAACTCCTGAATGTCATTCCTTTCGTGTCCGCATCAACATACATTCCGTTTAATATAGGTGTATTTTCGTATGCAGATACATACGAACGGTCCTGATATAGCTTCAGGAAATAGCTGCCGTGCTTATTTATAAAAGGGAAATGAGTGGCAACTATCACTTTTTTTGCATATATTTTGCATCTTTCTGTAACGGCGTATTCTTTAGTCATTTCTACAACACGTGTGTCCTCGTAGATATTTAGACCCTTTGAAATTTCAGCTATAAATTTCAAAGGGTGAAATTGTGCCTGCTTTTCAAATTTTATTGCACCTTGCACCTTAAAGGGAAGCTCGGTTCCTTTCTCAAAAGATGCATTAAAACCTAGACTGTTTACTGCTTTAACTTCTTCCTCAATTGTACCTCTATCGTTTAAAGAGTAGGTGTAAGCATCTTTCTTTTCATAATCACAATCAATTTCACCACAAATGCTTTCATATCTTTTTACTGCTTCTTGATTTATATTAAGATACATTTGTGCCTTTTCTTTGCCGAAAGAATCAATTAACTTACTATATATAACCCCGTGCTGTGAGGTGATTTTTGCAGTTGTGTTCTTTGTAATCCCTGATGCAATTTTTTCCGCTTCTACTAAGATATAATCTATCCCGCTGGCTTGAAGCTGGTATGCACACAATATGCCGCACAGACCGCCTCCGATTATAAGAACATCCGTTTTAACATTTTTTTCTAAAGCGGGAAATTCAGGTAAAGTAATTGTTTCGCTCCATAATGAATTTTTCATGACTATCACCGTTTCAATTTATTATATGGATAGTATGTACAAATCTGGTATAAAAAATCAGCAGATATTAAATCTGCTGATTTTAATTGTTATTTAGAAATACTTTCAAGCCTTATTGTATTTGTATAGCCTGATTTTCCGCTTGTTGTTCCGCCCAAAATAATGAGATTATCACCATTATTTAAATAAAGCATTTGTGTGGTTTTTCTGCTTGCATTATAGAACATTACCTCGGCAGAGGGATATTCCTCGCACAAAACAGGGATAACACCCCAGGAGAGGGAGAGCTTACGCCAAACCTTTTTGTTTGTGGTAAGGGCGATAATATCCGCAACAGGGCGGAATCTTGAAACAAATCTTGCTGTCTGTCCTGAAATCGTACAAACGGCAATTGCCTTCGCGTTTACTCCAATTGCCATTGAGCAGGCAGAGTGTGAAAGAGCATCAATATTATCCTTTATTTCAAAATCTGCGTTATGAAAACGTTTATTGTAGTTTATGTGTTGTTCTGTTTCTTCACATATATCGCTCATTATCTTTACGGTTTGTACAGGATATTTACCTGCTGCCGTTTCACCGGAAAGCATAACTGCACTTGTACCATCGTAGACTGCATTTGCAACGTCTGATATTTCGGCTCTTGTAGGACGTGGATTCTGAATCATTGATTCAAGCATTTCTGTGGCAGTAATTATTCTTTTACCGAGCATACGGCACGCAGTAACAAGCTTTTTTTGCACTGCAGGTAATTCTTTAAAGGGGATTTCAACGCCCAAATCACCTCTGGCAATCATTACGCCCTCACAATGCTTGCAAATATCGTAGAGATTATCGACACCGAAGCGATTTTCTATTTTGGCAACAAGTCCAATGTCCTCTCCGCCGTTTTCCTTAATGAAATTTTTTATATCTATCATATCCTGCTCGCAGGAAACAAAGGATGCAGCGATGTAATCAATATCGTTTTCTATCCCGAAAAGAATGTCTTTTTTATCTTGTTCGCTAAGGAAGGTTTGTTTCAGTACTTTGTTGGGGAAACTCATACTTTTTTGGTTTGAAAGCTCTCCGCCAACTACAACGCTGCACAACGCTTCTTTTTCAGAAAGCTCTTTGACTTTAAATATAACAAGACCGTTATTTACAAGAATTGTATCACCGATTTCAAGGTCGTCTATAAGCCCCTTATAATTAACACTTACTCTAGTCTGATCTCCAATTACATCATCAGTAGTAAAGATGAATTCATCTCCATCAACAAGTGTTATCTTACCATTTTTAAACGCCTTAATTCTGTATTCTGGACCTTTAGTATCAAGCATTATCGCAATAGAAACATTAAGCTTTTCTCGGACTTTCTTGATAAGGTCAATCATTTCCTTATGCTGCTGGTGTGTTCCGTGAGAAAAATTCAATCTTGCAACATTCATTCCCGCTTCGCACATTTTTGTCAAAATTTCTTCATTATTGCAAGAGGGACCAAGAGTACAAATAATTTTAGTCTTTCGCATAGATAAAATCCTTTCTTAAATACCTAAGAACAATAATTTACCACCTGCAAATTCAGGTGGTAAATTATTATATTAGATTATCCGTCAAACCATAGCCTTTAGCTATTCTGTTTGAATAATAATCTTCGTCCTTTGTTTCATCAACTAACGCATCATCATCAAGTTCTTCATACAACTTATCTTCAGGCAGGTCTGCTATTTCTGCGTATTCACGGTCAATCATTCTGGAAATAAGTTTTTCTGCACCATTTTGCTTCATAAAAAAACCTCCATAATCCAAAATACCTAGTTACTCGAAAACAATTGCCTCGGAATTTTCGTTGTTTTCAATTACCGTTGAAGAATTTGTAGTGCTATTCTCTGTCGGCTTTTTATCATCATCGCCAGAAACTATGTTGTTGTTATTATTCTCAGTTTTATTGGAATTATTAACCTTTCCGGTGGAAGGTTTCTGCTGAGAGGTGTTTTTGTCTGTTGAAGAAGGTTTTTGAGGCTTTGCAACAGGGGCGGGGATTTCTTTGTCTTTATCTTTTATCTTTTCATCGTCACTGTCTTTAACCTCTTCCTTTTCAGGAAGTTTTTCATCAACTTCTTCGTCAATATTTTCTTTATCCTTATCTTTTGTTTCGGTCAAAATTATCTCATTTTTTTCATCAGGGGTGTTTTTCCCAAATTGAGTAGGGGAGGAAGCAAAAAATATGTATGAGCCAAGGAAGAATACAACAAACACCAAAATAAATGCTAAAACAGTTATAAGAAGATTAAGACCAATATTTCTCTTCTTTTTCTTCTTAACGGGGCGGGGAGCACTCTTTTTCTTTTTTACAGAAGTCTGTCCTTTAGGCGAATTGAAACAATTTTCAACAAGTTGCTCCACTGTTTCGTCATCTATTATTCTTTCAATCTTTTTTGTTTCATCTATATTATCTGTCATTAATATATACCTCCGTATGATATAGGGCAGTAAATTTTATAGCTTTATTATATCATTTTTGTGCATTAAGTAAAGATATTTTTCAATAATTCTGTCATTATATCGTGTTTTTAATGCTTTTTCATAATAATAAAGCTGTTTTTGGTATTTGTGTGCTATCTCGTTAGGATCATTATAATAGTCTGTCTTGTAATCTACAAGAATTACTTTACCATCATATTCAAAATAGCAGTCTATAATACCCTGAACACAGATTATCTCGCTCTCTGGGAGGTCGGGATCTATTTCGGATGCGTTTACGCTTATAACAAAAGGTTCCTCACGATACACCTTGTCAGCTTTTTTAATAAGATCTCCAAGAGGGCCGAGGAGGAATTTTTCAACCTTTTCAACGTCAATTAGAGAATGTTCATCCTGTGATAAAATTCCTTTTTCTAAAAGCTTTTCACATTCCTCTCTAACTGAATGACACCGAAAATCAATGTATTGTAATAGCTTATGATGCACAGTTCCTAAGAACGCTCCGCTTTTTGCTTTTTTTCCGAAATCAGGCCTAGTAAGCGAAATCTTTTTGCAGGACGGCTTGTTCAATGGCGGAATGTTGCCGTCTTCTGACGGGGCAATATTTATGTCAATTGATTTAAGAAAAGAAACAGATGCCTTGTTAGGAAGATAAACAGATGCCATATGTGGGTAATCAAATTCAAGAAGCTTTGATATTTCTGGATTTTCTACGAATTCATCTGTCGTAAAATGTTCATCAGACTCTAGTTTCGCATCTTCAACAGAGTTATATACTGTTAAGTTCCAACACTTGTCAGCACCACGTGAATATGCAAGTGCCATTAAAGAAAAGTAGCTGTTTGCGTACAATATCTCGTTTGAAGTAAGCTTAGGAATAATATTCTGCTGATACTGCTCAAATTTTTCAATACTGTCAAGTGTTCCCACTGCGTAAAGCTTTTCACGTGCACGGGTAAGTGCGACATATAAAAGACGCATTTCTTCACGAGCAGTTTCCTTGGCTTCTATATCAATCAGTACTGACTGCATCGGTGATGAATATTTACATCTTAGCAGGGGGTTGATAACACTCATACCAATACCTGCACGACTGTTCATAATAAGCCCGCCTGCCATTGTTTTAACCCCTCTATAAGTGTTTGCACAACCTGCAAGGAAAACAATGGGAAATTCAAGACCCTTGGATTTATGTATTGTCATTATTCGTACAACATCCATTTTCTCTGAAACAGATTTTGCCTCGCTTATTACATCCGCAGATTTTTTTATTTTCTGAACGTAATTTACGAAGTTAAAAAGCCCTGTATAGGTAGAACGCTCAAATTCTTCAGCTTTTTCAAGTAACAAGTCAAGATTCGCCCTTCTGAGCTGGCCGTCAGGGAACGACAAGACACTACTGTATATATTGGTGTCGGTGTAAATTCTCCTTATAAGTTCTTCCACGCTGATAAATCCCGAAGCATTACGCCAATCAGTAAGCTGATTCATAAAATTACGGCATTTTTCAGCAAGCTTCCTTGATGCTTTATATTTAGATAAGCATATGCCGTAAAATGCATCGCAAAAGCTATACTTGGATTTTAACCTTATTTCTAACAGCTCATTTTCGTCAAACATAAACATAGGACTGCGTAGTGCACAGGCGAGGGAGATATCGCTTTGCATATTATCGATCAGCTTTAAGATTTCTATTATCTGTCCTACTTCAATGGTCTGATATAAGTCACTGTTACCATCAACGTAACACGGGACTCCATTCTGCATAAATGCTGACTCGAAGATTGCCGCAGAGGTATTTAAGGAACGTGACAAAACTGCGATATCACTGTATCTTACAGGCCGTTGTACACCCTCATCTTTATCCCATATAAGTCTTCCGGAAGAAACGACTTCTTTAATTGTTTTAGCTATATAACTTGCCTCATTATAGCGTTTATCGTCAGGACTTCCGTCTTCTGTTACAACTACAAGCTCACATTTTTCGTCAGGAATACTTTCCGGCATAAAATCAGTTCCAAAATCAAGCTGATGCTCGCCTTTATAGTCAATTCCACAGGAGGGAAGAGTCATAGTAAGATTAAAAATGCTGTTTACACCGTTTATTATAGATTTTCCGCTACGGAAATTTTTAGAAAGGAAAATCTTGCGTTTTAATGCGTCTTCGCTAAAAAGGGATTCCTCGCATTTTTTCATAAAAATAGAAGGGTCAGCATTTCTGAATCCGTATATACTCTGTTTTACATCGCCCACTAAAAATGTACGTCCTTTTGAAACAAGACCAAAAAGCATATCCTGAAGGTCGTTTGAGTCCTGAAACTCATCAATATATATTTCATCGTACTTATTTTTCAATGCTTCACCAGCATCTGTCAGGGTGGTGCCATCTTGTGAAATTATATTAAGAGCCAGATGTTCGCAGGCAGAAAAATCGATGATTTTCCTCGCAGTCATTTTTTCATAATATATTCTGCCTAAAAGTATTGCTGCAGAACACAATGCTTTAATCTGGGGATATAACTGCGTTCTCAGAGATTCGCATTCTTCCATGGAAAACTCAAGTAAGGAGGGTAATAAATTGTCCCTTAAGGCTTTACGCATCTTTACACGTGCTTCTGTAATTGCGGTTTTAACCTCTTTATTGCAATTTTTCTTTCCTCCGGTAATTCTGGGAAAGATAACGCTATTTTTATAAAAATCGTGTAATTGTTCATAATCACTGCACTTAGAAAATTCAAGCAGAAGATTACCTTCTTCTTCTAGAAAATCCTCATAGCCAATTTCGTATGCTTTTGAAAGCTCTGCAAGTTGCAATATCGAATTAGATGCATTCTCCAAAGAAATTTTACAGGTATCAACAGCATACTTACATATTACAGTGTCTTGATAAGCACAAATGCTATTATCATACATATCTGCAATTTCATTAAGCCATTTCTCAGGATAAGCGGCAGACTGTGCCTTTTTATAAAGTTCGGAAATCATAGTAGTATAATCTCCGCCGCCAATTATGTTTTCTGAAAACTCGGAGTCACGTTTGTCATATGAACACGTGTTTACAAGAGCGTCAAATCCATTTAATATGACTGAAAGTTCCTCTTTATCTGTAAAATGCTTTTCAACGGTTTGAGCGTATTCAAGATTTTCTTCTGAAAGCGGATTTCCACGGAGTTTTTCCAGTGCACAGTAAAGTGCATTGACAGTATATTCCAAAGCAGAAAGCTTAAGAAGTGAAAGCTCTCCGTTTTCACCGATTGATATGTCAGAAGGGAGATTTGCTTTATAGAAATTTTGCTCAACTACATCGTAGCAGAAAGAATCAATTGTGCATATATGAGCACTTCCAAGCAGTGAAAGCTGATTTTTCATATATTTACGCACAGCGGGGTCGGAAGTATCTTTTGCTTCTTTACGAAGCGCTTTGCCAATACGTTCTTTCATTTCTGCTGCGGCAGCTTTTGTAAAGGTTACAACGAGAAGCTTTTCTATTGAAACAGGAGAGGAGCTATCCTTTATCCTTTCAATTATTCTGTTTGTAAGCACCTGAGTTTTACCGCTGCCGGCAGCAGCACTTACAACTATTTCAGAAGGCTTTGCATATATTGATTTTTTCTGGTCCTCAGTCCATTTCATTTTCCATAGCCTCCTTTTCAAGTAATTCCCATATTTCTTCATTGTTCAATTTTGGTAAGCTTTCTACGACACATCCGGCAAACGTCTGGTCGTAACTGCACAACAGTGCATATTCGCACCACGTGCATGCATCATCAGTGCATTTTATAGGGAATTTACCACTGTATATATCACGGGCAGTTTTCTTTATAACCCTGTTAATATGTCTAAACATCGAGTTAAAGTTACTTGCCGTTGCAGTTTTACTGGTTTTTAGAACATCCTTTCCGCCCATATGCTCCAGCATTCCGTGCTCGGAAAGAATAATTCCGTCCATGCGCCGTGAATCAAACCTCTTTTTAAGGATTTCCTCCTCTGACGCATCGGGGGATACACTTACAATGGGATCGGACAAATTGCAATAAAGAATTCCGGCAGGGGAATATCCATTATCACAAATAGTTGAAAGATATACAAACAGTTGCAGTTGGACTCCATAATAAACATCTGAAAGGAAAAGGGTTTTGTCACTGCTTTTATAATCGACAATACGGACGAATTTCCCTTCTGTGCCGTCGCTAAGTTTTGCAGTAAATTCGTCTGCACGGTCAATTCTACCACGAAGAATTATAGTTTTTCCGTCAGCAAGTTTAATTCTTATTGGCTTGAAGCTTCCATCCTCATCAAAACTGATTTCGTATCCCATAGGTATAAAATCACTCTTAATTATATGCTGCCTTACCGCATAGACAGATTGTTCAGCAGTTCTGCACAATCTGTTAAAGAGTGCCTTGATCCTCGGGACATCAAGCATATGTGTGTTTACCCCGGTAAGAACATCTTTTAAAATAAGGGGGGTATTAAGCTTTATGAAATCGTTATCAATTGTACGCCATGTTAGGGGTTTTCCGTCAGCATCAACAGAGCTTAATATAAATTGAGAAAACCTGTCTAAAAAATCATGTAAAAACGAACCACTGTCAGAAGTATTAATTTCAAATGTTTTTTTAGGTTCAAGCTTAAGCAAATATTTTGCAAAATATGAAAACGGGCACTTATTATATGCTTCAAGCCTTGTAATGCTTGTTTTCATATTATCTCCAACCGCCTCATTCATAAGCGAGGGTTTTATAATTGCTGATGAATTTGTGAAATCGGTCATATCAAGTGCCTGTTTTAATAATGGAGCATATACCTCGTCCTTACTGAAATAGTAGGCAGCAGCACTCATTGCAGGGGAAAGAGGTTTCTTTTCAGTTTGATATGCCCTTATTTTTGTGCAGAGCATATCAAACACTGCTTTTTTAGAGGTTATCATACTCTCGTCATCGGGGAGGTTTATTAAATCATCACTAAAAGAAATGTCGGGGAAAATAGAAAGCACTCTTTCAACAATTTCTGAAGGAAGGAGAGCACGAGATGCGTTGTCCGCCGAAGCATAGCTGATGTAAAGCCTTTCCCCAGCACAGGTGATTGCATCATAAATCAAAAGCTGTTCGCTCTGTGCCATTTGAAGAAGGGAAGGAGGCATCTCAATTCCCAAAGACTCTAACGATTTTTTATCGTCATCACTGAAAAGTCCGCTTTCTGTCGGATAAGATGGGAAAACACCGCTGTTTGCACCAATAAGGAAGACAACTTTTGCACCGTGTCCTTTTATTCTGTCAATACTTCCGATTGTTACACAGTCAGAAGAAACAGGGATTGTTCCAATTTCAACAGATTGCAGTCCTGCCTGTACAGTTGTGTAAAATTCCCGTAAGGAAAGTTCCTTTTGCCCTAACACACCGCAAATATCATTAAAAATGTCAATAAGAATGTTATAAACCTGCATTGTCTGGAGTGCATAGAGGTTTTCTCCACATTCTTCAAGTTTAAGTGAATGTCTGCGGATGCTTTCTTCGAGACCTATTGTTTCAAAATGCTCAAAAAGATTTGTGCATAAATCACAAACTGTGGATTTTTGCCTTAGCTCTGTAATAAGCTTTTTAAGAGGATTGTAAACTTTCTCACGGAGGCAATTGATTTTCCCCATTCTTTCAGGAGTGTATTCATCTTTTTTTATGCTTCCTTCACTTTCATATATACCCGCTTTGATTGAAAAGGGCTTTTTCCATGAATAAGGACGTACGCCTGTCGCAAGACAGTAGTTTTCCAGTTCATCCGCTTCTTCTGGAGCAAGAGGGGAGAACGGGCTTTTTATGTATGAAAAAATGTTTTCGTAGCTAAATCCTCCGAGAGCAATATCAAGTATGCTTGTTATAAACATTGAAATACTGTGCCCTGAAAGCGGCATTTTTCTGTCTATGAAAACAGGGATATCATAAAATGGGAAAATGCGGTCAATAATACCCTTGTAAAGCTCAGCATCTCTTGCAACTATGGAAATATCACGGTAACGCATACCCTCATCACGCACCAAACGGATGATTTCACGTGCAGCATTATGAATTTCGGAAAATTTATTTTTCCCGCAGAAAACACTGATGCTTCCGTCATTTCCCGCAAATGGAGAAGTATCATCGTCAAAATAGCATTTTTCAAGATGCTTAAGCATAGGCTTCGCATTTTGCATTGAACACGTAAGCTCCTCAATAGGTTCTACCTTTACACCGGAGCTTTCAGCAAGCTTTAAAAGTCGGTTATAAGTTCGGTTAACCGTTTCAAACTGCGACTCATTATCCGTGCAGAGTGCAACTGTAACACGTTTTGCGGATAATAACATCTGTTTTATACATTCGTACTCGCAGGGGTCAAAATCGGTAAACTGGTCTATATAAATGTTTTTGTTATCAAGATAATCACAGTTTTCATCTGCCAATATATCTGCAAGGATAGTCAGCTTATCGTTTTGGTCGGCAATCCCTGCAGAGGACAGTTCTTTTAGATATTCTTCATATATGATTAAGGAATCACTTAGTTTTTTCTTTAAAAGTGCATCATCGGTTTTTTCTATCGCATATGAAATTTCACGAGGGGTAATTCTATATCGTTTGAAAGTAGTTATAATATTAGATGCGGCCTTTGCAAGTTCGTTCTTTTTAACAAGCCCCTCAAACAAGGAAAGCCTATCTGGTTTTAAGGAGTTTGCACAATAACTTACAAGCATTTCAAAAGATGCGTTATCGGCAATAAAATTCGGCGCACCATATTTCGAAAATACAGTATCTGCAAGACGCATAAAGCTTAATACCTGAGGATTTCCCAGACCCACCATGCCAAATTTTTGAATAAGCATTTTTTCCGCTGAAAAGGAAAACTGCTCAGGCACAAGATAAATTGTATCCCCATTTTGTGGCATATCGTTAAGTATATATGTACTTTTTCCGCTACCGCTTCTTCCGCAAATGATTTTGAGGGACATAGATATTACTCCTTTATCGTATTTCTCTACTATTATACTATATATTGTTAAAAGTTTCAATAACCAACTCAAATTATTGTTAAATTTAGCACAGGTATTGATTTCAAAGCAAAAAAATAGTATAATAAATTAAAAAGGGAGGAATCGTCATGGAAAAGGATAAGATAGCACGTATAAACGAACTTGCACATAAAAAGAAAACTGTCGGTCTTACAGAGGAAGAAACTCTTGAACAGGCGGAGCTTCGGAAGGAATATCTCCAGGCAATCCGTGCAAATTTCAAACAAACTCTCGACAGTATTGAGTATAAAGATTGAGTAAATAAAAAGAAGCAATGTTACTTACATTACTTCTTTTTTTGTTTCCATATGTAATTTTAAATCAAGTACGATAGTAATATTAAATTATCGAGACTATATTAAAATTCTAAAAAGGGAGGCGGAATTTATTGAAAAAATCGTATTCTGAAATCACAAGTTACGTAAAAGAGCTTGCAGATATTTCCTGCAGCAACAATAATATAAATCCTAAAATGTATGTAGATTATAATGTAAAGCGAGGACTTCGTGACCTTGATGGCAACGGCGTTGTGTCCGGTCTGACAGAGATATCAAATATAAAGGCAAAGGAAAAAGGTCGACACGGCGAGAGCATTCCGTGTGAAGGAGAGCTAAGCTTCCGTGGATATAATGTAAAGGATTTAGTATCAGGTTTTTGCAAAGAAGACAGATTTGGTTTTGAGGAAACTGTCTATCTTCTGCTTTGTTCTGAGCTTCCTGACAAGGAAAAGCTTAAAAAATTCACAAAAACACTATCTGATTACAGAACGCTCCCGACCTCGTTTGTAAGAGATATGATTTTAAAAGCACCGAGCAACGATATGATGAACAGCCTTTCAAGAAGTGTTCTGGCATTATATTCTTATGACGAAAATCCGG
>JAZLEL010000063.1:0-7087 GCA_045615265.1 Clostridia bacterium
ATCGTTATGAAAAAGCAGTATATCACCACTCTTTGTTTTGGGAATAATTCTTTCAAGCATCTGTTCACAACCAAGTCCCCGCCAGTCAAGGGAATCCACTGACCACTGGATATACTGCATATTTGAAGCATTGGCTGACTCTATCACGCTGTTGTTGTAATCGCCTGACGGCGCACGGAATAGTGTTGGTATCACCCCGCAGGCATTTTTTACGGCAGAGTTGCATTTTTCTATATCAGAGAGCATTTCATCATGTGTCATAGATGTATAGTGTGTATGGTTATAACTGTGATTTCCTATCTCGTGACCCTCTTCAACAATTTTTTTCATAGTATCAGGGTACTTTTCTGCCCATGTTCCTAATACAAAGAAGGTCGCTTTGCAGTTGTGCTTTTTAAGAGTGTTAAGGATACTGCCAATATCGTCAGCACCCCATGCAGAGTCGAATGTAACCGATACTGCGTTATCATCTCTCTGCACAGAGTAAATCGGAATTATCTTTTTTTCAGTAGAAACTACGCTTGTGTCAGTGCTTGCAAACATTGCCCCGATGCCTATTACTGCACATACCAGTGCAAAGGTCAGTATCCTATATTTATCAGTTACGAATATTTTCATTTTTATTGTTCCTTTCATAATAGTTTGTAATTCCGCTTACAATAGCGTTCCCAAGCTCTTTTTGGTATTTTTCTGTGTTGAGAAGTTTTTCGTCATCATAGTTTGACAGAAATCCGCACTCAACGATTACTGCAGGGATTTGTGCATTTTTCATAAGAAAAATTCCCGATGGGGCTTTCGATTGGGTACGCTTTGATTTATTGTCGGAAAGTGAATGAAGCTCTTTTTGTATCAATGCCGCAAGAAGAGCTGATTCTTCAAAATTGCCCGAATAAATTACCTGTGCACCCCTGTAACGTGAGTCAGAAAATTTGTTCATATGTATGCTTACAAACACATCTGCATCAGAGCTATTCATTATTTCAAGCCGCTTGTACATATCACTTTTTTTGCGTGCTCCGATTGTTCCGCTCTCCTCGGCTATTGTGTTTTCATCTGTTCTTGTCATAACTACGGTGTATCCCTTTTTTTCGAGCTCCTTTTTTACAAGCCTTGCTATTTTTATATTCAGTGTACTTTCAATAGTACCATTGATTCCCACTCCGCCTCCATCGGGGAGCCCGTGACCTGCATCTATGACAATACGCTTTGTTACAGCGCCTGAAAATACGTTCTCACTCTGGTTGCGAATGAGAAAGGCAGAGAGTGCAAATATAAATGTAAATAACACAAAAATCGCAATTTTTCTGCGGGGAATGTAAATCATCTGTACCCTCCTCGATACAAAATCTCTTTTAATAATATGAGAATGTAGTAGGTTAATATTCAAAAAAGAGAAAGAATTAAAATTAGCACTGTCGCAAAATCTGTTTTTAAAACCTTTTATATGTTTATATGTGAAATAAAGGAAAATCAAATACCTGTCAGGAATATATGCATTTTTTCCTGAATATAATAAAGAACATACATATTAAAAGGAGTTGTAAACCTTGGATAATAATATAATTACATTAACGGGAACAGTTGAAACAGAAGCAGAATACAGCCATAGTGTATTAGATGAAGATTTTTACAGCTTTATGCTTCGTGTGCCCCGACTTTCGGAAAATGACGATATTCTCCCTGTTACAGTGCCTCAAAGACAACTGGATTCAACACTTATTCAGCCTGGAAATAAAATAAAGGTAAAGGGACAGCTTCGCAGCTATAATAAATACACCTCCCTTAAAACACGGCTGATATTGACGGTCTTTGCAAAGGGAATAGCACCCGCACTGCCCGATGATGACTGCAATCCCAATGAAATCTTTGTAAACGGATTTATATGCAAAGCACCTATTTACAGGCGGACGCCATTTGGCAGAGAAATTACGGATTTAATTATTGCGGTTAACCGTGCCTTTAACCGCTCGGACTATATTCCTGCAATTGCGTGGGGAAAAAATGCAATATACAGCGAAAATCTTGAGATAGGCAGTAATGTGATGCTCTGGGGAAGACTTCAGTCAAGAAATTATAATAAACGTATTTCAGAGGAAGAAACCGAGGTCAGAACTGCATATGAGTTGTCTATAACGAAAATTGAAAAACTGGCTTAAAATGCCATTTTTATTCCGAATAGAGGGATGCAGCATAAAGAGACTTTTGCTGCATCCCTTTTTTGCATAAATATCTTGCAAATGGGGAAAGTTTTTGTTATAATTATTTTGGTGAAAATTATGAAGATTTTAGGTATTGATTACGGCGAGGCACGAATCGGTGTAGCAGTGAGTGATGCTTTAGGTATGCTTGCAAATCCGCTTGATACAATCAGTGAAAAGGACAGGACTCTCCAGCTTGAGAAGGTTGCTGCAGTTGCAAAACTTCACGGTGTGGAAAAACTGGTGGTGGGGCATCCTAAACGTATGGATGGCACCCTGGGACATCGTGCTGAATATACGGAAGATTTCGCTCGTGAGCTTTCAACCATTCTTGGCATACCATATGTTATGTGGGATGAAAGGCTTTCCAGCACCGAGGCACATCGGATTTTGGAAAGCGGCGGAGTCAGCGGTAAAAAAAGAAAAACAAAGGTGGACAAGATTGCAGCTGTTATAATTTTACAGGGTTATCTTGACGCCAATTTATAAAAAGGAGAAATTAAAGATGGAAGATAACACAAAGGATATTTTTGAAACTGTTGAGGAAGATTATGAATTCTTGGATACAGTAGAGCTTGACGGGGAAACATATTTTATGCTTATCCCTGCAACCGATAGTGAGGAAATTGACGGCGAAGTTTTCATTATGAAACTTGTCGAGATTGATGGCGAGGAAATGCTTGAAGGCGTTGATGACGGAGAACTTTTTGACAAAGTTTACAACATTTTCAAGGAAAATAACAAGGACGAGTTTGAATTTTTAGATTGATTTATCAATGAGGATGTGCTACAATGTAGCTGGATTCCCTGCGGTGTGCGCAATTACGGATTTATTTTAACCAACACATCTATTAAGGGAGACTGTTGTCTTGCTGTGGCGTGTAGGCCCTCCGTTTGAAGACAGGGAAACCCATAAGCGGCGAGCAAGTCACCCACCTGCATATGCAGGTTTAGAATAATCCGAAATAAACGGCACTGCGGGGCTATACATATGAAATGTAATTGTATTTTACATAAAAGGAGAATAATAAAATGAAAAGAGTATCCACACTTATTTTAGCGTTAGCAATGTGCCTCGCTATGTCTGTAAGTTCTTTTGCGGCATTTTCTGATATGCCTCAGGGATCAGACGGCGTTGTTTTGCAGAAGGCTGTTGACAACGGTCTTATTAACGGATTTGAGGATGGTACAATCCGTCCCGCTACACCCATAACAAGAGCACAGATGGCTGCTATTATGTCACGTGCGATGAATGTAACGGAAACTGCGGACATTTCTTCGTTTGTTGATGTAAAGGCTGGGGACTGGTATTACGATGCTATGGCAAAGGCTGTTTATATGGACGCATTCAAAGGTGATGACCAAAACAAACTCAATCCTAACAATACAATTACCCGTCAGGAAGCACTTATCGTACTTTGCAGAATATTTGACGTGCCTGATGATAATAAAGGTATATTAACTACGTATACCGATGCAGCGTATGTGGCATCATGGGCTATCAAGGAAGTAAGAAGTATTGCAGCAGCAGGATATTTGGGTGATGCTACGGAAATCAGACCCTTAGAACCAATGACACGTCTTGAGTTTGCACAGATTATGGACAGAATTGTAACCACCTACATAGATGAGGATGGAGAATACGCAACCATTCCGGGCGGAAATGTTCTTGTAAGAGCTAAGAATGTATCCTTCAAAGGCGTACAAACGGACAATATTATTTTTATTGGTGATGGTGTTACAGAACCTGTAAACTTCACAGATTGTGTTATTGAAAGGCTTGTAATAAGAGGTAAGAAAGCTGTTATAAATTCAGGTACATACACGTGGATTCGTGCTATTGGAATGGGAACAAAGGTTCATCTCATGAAAAACCCCATGGACCTTGTTAAAAAGTTCCCTGACGGCACAACAGGCAAATTCTATGCAGCACCCAAAAAAGCTACTTTAGTGCCTTTGGGAATGACTGTTGATTTGTCCAAATAATAGTTTTAAAATAGGGAAGGTTGTTGCAAGGAGCTTGTAACAACCTTTCTTTTAGCCCGTATAGGTAAAGGAGTGATAGCTTGAAAAATGTCGAGATATATACAGATGGAGCATGCACTGGAAACCCAGGGAAAGGTGGCTTTGGTGCGGTGCTTATCTATAACGGAAATGAAAAGAGGATAAGCCAAGGTTACAGAAAGACCACAAACAACAGAATGGAACTTATGGCAGCAATAGAAGCACTTAAACTGCTCAAAGAAAAATGCAAGGTCACCCTTTACAGTGATTCAAAATATCTTACCGATGCAATAAATAAGAAATGGCTGGAGTCGTGGCAAAAAAACGGATGGAAAAAGGCAGATAAAAAAAGCGTTCTCAACATAGATTTATGGAAACAGCTTATTGAACTTAAAAATAATCATGACGTGACATTTGTTTGGGTAAAGGGACACGACGGAAACAACTATAATGAAATATGTGATATACTTGCCGTGGAGGCATATAACAGTTGTCCCAACAATGTAGATGAATATTATGAAAACCTGTGAAAAAACCTATATATCTATTGACAAAGATGCAGATTTTGTATTAAAATATACAATAGAATCTTTGTGGGAGGAAATCGTATGAATAATATGAAAGAGCTTGAACAAATTGATATAAAACGAATGATAGAGGTTGTCCTTGACAGAATTGTATCGATAGTTGTAATAACAGTAATTTTTGCATTGCTGTCATTTGCTATAAGTGAATTTTTAATTGTACCCAAATATGAGTCAAGCATAACCATGTATGTTAATAACAGAAGAAGTACGGCTGATATTGAAAGCAACGAAACAAAGACGCTATCCAGCGATATTACAGCCTCCCAACAGCTTGTTCCCACTTACATAGAAATGATTAAAAGTGATAATGTATTGCAAGAGGTTGCAGATGAGGTAAAAGAAAAAACAGGTGAAAAGTTCACGGTTAAAAAAATCAGGGGTATGCTTACTGCAGAGGCTGTGTTAAATACAGAAATAATCCGTATTTCCATAAAAGCGACAGATGCAAGAATGGCACGTGAAGTTGCCAATACAATTGCAGACGTTGCACCCGATAAAATTCAAAAATTTATTGAGCGCAGTGATGTAAGAATTATTGACAAAGCAAAAATTTCTACATCTCCTGTTTCGCCCAATGTGCGTAACAACACAATTCTTGGCGCATTGCTAGGTTTTGTTTTGAGTATATCTTTCATTCTTCTCAGAGAACTTTTCGATGTACGCGTAAAGTCCGCAGACGATTTGGTTGCAAGGTTCCAGTACCCTGTTTTGGGTGCTATTCCCGAAATATACGTATCTTATGATGATTCTTTAATCGATGAAGATAGTGATAATTAAAAGTGAGGGAGGAGGATAAAAATGGCAAATATAGTTTCAAAATTGAGAAAAATCCCATCAAAATTTTTGAAAAAAGGTAGTGTAAATACTCACTCTCCTTTAATCGTAAAAAGGGCAAAGGTTCTTAATGATAAAAGCTCCTTCCACGTTAAGGAAGCGTACAAGGCTCTTAGAACAAATGTTGTATTCACTATCCCTCGCGATGGTGCAAGGAAGATCATTGTAACAAGTGCACTTGCCGGAGAAGGAAAGAGTACAAACTGCCTTAATCTGGCGATTTCATTTGCTCAGACCGGCGCTAAGGTTTTAATAATTGACTGCGACCTTAGAAAGCCCAATGTTGCAAATCTTCTTAATATTTCTTCAACTCCCGGTCTTTCCAATATTTTGGCAAATCTTAATACCATTGATTCTGCAATAGTACATTCAGATTATGCAAACCTGGATGTAATTCCCTCAGGTGATATGCCTCCGAATCCGGCAGAGCTTTTGGGAAGTGACGCAATGAGGGATACTCTTGATAAGCTTTCTGAAATTTATGAATATATATTCCTTGATACATCTCCTATCAATATTGTTACGGATGCAGCAGTATTATCAAAAATGGTGGATGGAGTTCTAATCGTTGTAAGACAAGGAAGAACAGATAAGGAAAATGTTGCGGAAGCCATAAGAAAGTTATCTTTTGTAGAGGCAAATATTATTGGCTTTGTACTTAACGGCAGACTCAGCGATATCAAGATGGGCTATCGTTATGGTAAGCAAGGTTACTATCGTTATGGCAAAAAGATGAAGTATTATAGGAGTGGCTATTACGGTGGTTATGGTAATGGTGGCTATGGTTATGGCTACGGTTACGGTTACGGCTATGGTTATGGCTATGGCTACGGACATCCAATGAGTAAAAGCAAGGAAACATCAAATTCAAAAAAATAATAAGAAGTAGGTTTTCTTATGGTTGATTTTCATACACATATACTTCCCGAAATTGATGATGGAAGCAGCAGTGCAAAAGAATCCGTGGTGCTTCTTAAAATGTTAAAAGAACAAGGTGTAGGCAGCGTCTTTCTTACTCCGCATTTTTATGCCTATTCTTCTTCTGCAGAAAGTTTTTGCGAAAGACGGAAAAGTTCGCTCAAGCAACTTGTTGCAGAACTGGAAAAAGACAACCTTGATATAAAGCTGTACTTAGGGTGTGAGGTATTCTTTTTTGAAGAATTGTGGAGAATTGAAAATCTTGCAGACTTTTGTATCAAAGGAACTAACTATATTTTGATAGAGATGCCTTTTTCCGAGTGGACAGATTCTATGGTACGCAGTATTGAAAAAGTTATAGGAAAAGGATTTACTCCTATTATGGCACATGTTGAAAGATACCTTCGTTACAGCGGAAATCTTTCAAAAATTTATGAGCTTGCACAAATGGGAGCATTGTTCCAAATGAATTGTAAGTATTTAAATAGCTTTTTTACAAGGAGAAAAGCTACCGCATTTATTAAAAAAGGTATAGTTATTGCATTA
>JAZLEL010000064.1:0-4328 GCA_045615265.1 Clostridia bacterium
TGTTTGAATTAGCCAAAAAAGAGTTTATTAATGGAAATGGTATGGTTAATGGAGATACAACCAAAAGAGGCGATATATATACAAGTATGCAGAGAAAGATGAATAAAAATGACAGACTGTCTGCTACTTGGACGTTGGAACAATATGAAAGCAAATATCGTAAGGCTTTTGTTGCAGCGGCAAAGGCAGCAGACCCTAAGTGGGACTTTGGCAAACCAATTCCGGCAGGTGCTTTAGATGGAATCAAGAGAGAAGATATCGAAGCATCTATGAGGTCGATTGATGTAGGACGGATTTTGCGGACATTCAAAATAAAAAAGAATGTGGAGGTAACAGACAATGGCAAAATCATTATTTGAGGAACTGGGCGGCAAATACGAAAGGCAAGGGGATTATTTGATACCGTGCTTAACTGTACCCGCCGAAGAAGAACAGGCAATAGGCATCTGGGGGCAACGGCATTTAGATTATCTAAAACAGTACCGTAAAGTTACATACACCAATCTTCTTACAAGCGGCAGGCTAAACGCCTACCTTGCCGACATCAACAGACAGGCACAGGAACGCTTTGAAAGGCTCATAGAGGGTATGAAACAGGCACAGGGCATAACGGAACAGCTAAAGGCAGAAAACGCCTTAGAATGGACAGGATGCCTCAATAACATAAGGGCTTGTGCGAGGGAGATTGTGGAAAAGGAAATTATTTTTGCATAAACAGATGATTAGTGGCAGGGGGAAATCCTGCCGCTTTTTCTGCTTTAGTTTGTCAGCTTGACAAATAAAGGGTTAAGGAATATAATTAGATTCAGTATTATACAAGGAGTTAATAAATATGCGGCAAGGTATTCTTAAATAAACTGTCAATTTGATAGTGGGAACAAAAAGTAGCAGTCCCGTTTCACTTTTATTTTAATATGGGGCTTAGTTTTTTGTACCCAGTTTAAGAATACTTTTATCATGTAATTTTATATGCCCGAAAACATATAAGTGTTTTGGGGCTATTGGAGTTATTTACCCAGTGATAGGAGTATTTATCACTGGGTATTTTTATGCCCTTTTTTGGGTGTTGATAGGAGGAAAATCACATGAAAATAATTAACTTAGGCATTCTGGCTCACGTTGACGCAGGAAAGACAACATTAACGGAAAGTTTATTGTATACCAGTGGTGCAATTGCAGAACTAGGGAGCGTAGATGAAGGCACAACAAGGACAGATACAATGAATTTGGAGCGTCAAAGGGGAATCACTATCCAGACAGCAGTGACATCTTTTCAGTGGGAGGATGTAAAAGTCAACATTATAGATACGCCAGGCCATATGGATTTTTTGGCGGAAGTATACCGTTCTTTATCCGTATTAGACGGAGCAGTATTATTAGTTTCTGCAAAGGATGGCATACAGGCACAGACCCGTATACTGTTTCATGCACTACAGATAATGAAGATTCCGACAATTTTTTTCATCAATAAAATTGACCAAGAGGGGATTGATTTGCCAATGGTATATCGGGAAATGAAAGCAAAGCTTTCTTCGGAAATTATAGTGAAGCAAAAGGTTGGGCAGCATCCCCATATAAATGTAACGGACAATGACGATATGGAACAGTGGGATGCGGTAATTATGGGAAACGATGAACTATTAGAGAAATATATGTCAGGGAAACCGTTTAAAATGTCAGAACTGGAACAGGAAGAAAACAGGAGATTCCAAAACGGAACGTTATTTCCCGTTTATCACGGAAGCGCTAAAAACAATCTGGGGATTCGGCAGCTTATAGAAGTAATTGCCAGTAAATTTTATTCATCAACGCCTGAAGGTCAATCTGAACTATGCGGGCAGGTTTTTAAGATTGAATATTCAGAGAAAAGGCGGCGTTTTGTTTATGTGCGTATATATAGCGGAACATTGCATTTGAGGGATGTTATTAGAATATCTGAAAAAGAGAAAATAAAAATCACAGAGATGTGTGTTCCGACAAACGGTGAATTATATTCATCCGATACAGCCTGCTCTGGTGATATTGTAATTTTACCAAATGATGTTTTGCAGCTAAACAGTATTTTGGGGAACGAAATACTGTTGCCGCAGAGAAAATTTATTGAAAATCCTCTCCCTATGCTCCAAACAACGATTGCAGTAAAGAAATCTGAACAGCGGGAAATATTGCTTGGGGCACTTACAGAAATTTCAGATGGCGACCCTCTTTTAAAATATTATGTGGATACTACAACGCATGAGATTATACTTTCTTTTTTGGGGAATGTGCAGATGGAAGTCATTTGTGCCATCCTTGAGGAAAAATATCATGTGGAGGCAGAAATAAAAGAGCCTACTGTTATATATATGGAAAGACCGCTTAGAAAAGCAGAATATACCATCCACATAGAAGTCCCGCCAAATCCTTTCTGGGCTTCTGTCGGGTTGTCCATAGAGCCGCTCCCTATTGGAAGCGGAGTGCAGTATGAAAGCAGAGTTTCACTTGGATATTTAAATCAATCGTTCCAAAATGCGGTTATGGAGGGGGTTCTTTATGGCTGCGAGCAGGGGCTGTATGGATGGAAAGTGACAGACTGTAAAATCTGTTTTGAATATGGATTGTATTATAGTCCTGTAAGTACCCCCGCAGACTTTCGGCTGCTTTCCCCTATCGTATTGGAGCAGGCTTTAAAAAAAGCAGGGACAGAACTATTAGAGCCATATCTCCACTTTGAAATTTATGCACCGCAGGAATATCTCTCACGGGCGTATCATGATGCTCCAAGGTATTGTGCAGATATTGTAAGTACTCAGATAAAGAATGACGAGGTCATTCTGAAAGGAGAAATCCCTGCTAGATGTATTCAAGAATACAGGAACGATTTAACTTATTTCACAAATGGGCAGGGAGTCTGCTTGACAGAGTTAAAAGGATACCAGCCAGCTATTGGTAAATTTATTTGCCAACCCCGCCGCCCGAATAGCCGTATAGATAAGGTTCGGCATATGTTCCACAAGTTAGCTTAACAGCTTGCAAAAGTCATATAAAATGAGATTTGAAAGGATTAGAGACTAATTATGATGAAATGCGAATGGATATTGTGTCCTGTTTGTGGGAGCAAAACCCGTAATAAAATTAGGAAGGACACTGTTTTGGAGAATTATCCCCTTTATTGTCCAAAATGCAGACAAGAAAGATTGATTAAAGTTGACAACTTGAAGATAACTGTCATCAAAGAGCCAGACGCTTAAGACGCAGAGCCGATGAAATTGTGGAACAATTCACGAATCATCGGCTCTTTTTGTTTCGTATTTGAAAGAACAAACTCACCAAATAAAAAAAACGATATTCGGGTGGGTTATTTTGTTATACCCTAAATTACCCTCTGAATTTGTTTTTAAATTTGGAGGGATTTTTTTATGTCCTTTTTTCGGGCAGTTATCTATCTGCTCATACGAAGCAAAATTTATCAATACATAGCATATCAGAGAACGGCAGGAAACCAGTTAAAAAAATTTCTGCCAGTGCAACGGTACTTCTCACCTTGAAAGTAGAAGTACAATCTCCATACAATAGAATTACTATTTCCTATAACCGTAAAGGTCACAGAGCCTTTGCGGTTTTTCTTTTGTCGATTTTTGTTGGAAAGTGCCGTAGGGCTGTTTCTGATATGCGGTGTCGTTCTCCGCCTCTCCATCTGGATTTTTTACATTTCAAAAATTCAGATGGGAGGTATTTATGGTGAAATATGCACCAAGAAAGGTATATATCAGAGAAAGTGGCGGCTATGTGGAATTATCCTACACGGAGTTCTGCCGTTGCAGGGAATCCGACCAGACCTATATGGACAAGCTGTTTATCCCCATTCAAGGCTGTCTGCTTGAAGTCGTGAGGGAGCAATACACAGACTTCTACCGTGACAAGGAACGGTGGCGTTATCTGCAAAAATTAGATACAAAGAATAGACTGCTATCTCTCGACGGATTTACGGACAGCGAGGGGAATCCTCTGGACTTTATCACTGATGAAGCGGTGGACATTGCAGAAACCGTTGTCAATGCGGTCATGGTGGACAGGCTGAAAGCCGCCCTGCCTTTGCTGTCGGATAGTGAACAGGAGCTGATACAGGCAATCTTTTTTGACGGACTTTCCGAGCGTGAAGTCGGGGCGAGGTTGGGCATAACCCAGAGCGTTGTAAACAAACGCAAAGCCAGAATCCTAATAAAACTAAGAAAGATAATAGAAAATTCAAATTTTCTTCTTTGCTATTCTTTATAATTTTAGCACTTTTTCCTTCTTAATCAACAAAAAATAAACTTCATCATTTCGACAAGGTTTATATCAATTCT
>JAZLEL010000065.1:0-17896 GCA_045615265.1 Clostridia bacterium
AGTCCAAATTGTTCCATCAGAAGAAATCATTACAATATATAAGAAAAAGTTGCATATTCCATTTGAAATAGAACATCTTCTAAGCATTGATATATGGAAGCGAGCAATTGCGTTAAGATACGTTTTGCCCAGAAGTAGTGCAGAGTTGATTGGTGCATATAAGGATGATTTGCCAAGAAATAAAACGATTGATTCCATACTTGATGAAAAAATATCTAATACACAAATTCGTGAAACCATTGCAAATTACAACCCACACGATGATAAAAAAATGAAATTGTGTGAATTTGTTGAACAAGTATATAACAAAAAAGAATTGACTAATATATTTGGTGGTTTTAAAAAAACAATTGAAATTTTAGAAGAATATTTTATATAAATGAAGAAGAACTTAACTTCGAATTTATGCATTAGGAAACCATAAGTTGAAAATTTAATTGAATATTGGGTTACCACAAATTTACCACAATACGATATCAAATGGCACTCAACAAACAGACTTTATTGTAGGAGATAAGCTGTCCATAAATACGAAGTAGACCTTTTGGGACACTTTTTGTTACTTTTAAGCATAATCTTACATACACTTCAAAGCTCAAAGAGATAAATTTCTTATCTTACAGAATGTATTCAAAAACCCACAACCGATTGGTTGTGGGTTTTTTATTATTCTGCTGGATTTGGCTGATGCTGGGGAATTTCCTCTCCGGGGATTTCTGTTTCTCCCGCATTGGGGTCTTCCTCAGAAGGCTCCTGGGAAGGTTCCTGAGTATTTTCCTCCTCGGGGGGAGTTTCTTCTTCCCATTCACTGCTGTCAAAGCTTATTGAGATAAGGGTGTTGTCGCTTTCTCTTATTTCTCCGTCAAAAATGATAGCATCTCCCGCCATATTTTCTATAAGATATACAAGTGCATCTGCGGAAACTCTCTTTCCCTTTTCCCTTATGTCGGTATCCTTGTTGATTATAAGCTTTCTGTTATCAAATTTGTAAAAATCCTTGTCATACAAATCTGCGAGCACTGTATAGCCCTCGTCCCTTTTGAAAACGCTGGTGGAGTCAAAAACCATACTGCACACAAGAGTTATTTCGGGAGCTTCCTCCTCTTCCTCTTCTTCGTCTTCGGGGACTACTCCCACTATTTCGTTTTCGGGGATATTGTTGTTAGGCTCTTTTCCCGCATTTAAAATAAATATTCCTACTACAACGGCAATGATGAGAAGCACCGCCAAAGCTATTGCTATATACAAAAGCTTTTTTGACGAGGTATCTTCCTTTTCGTACGAAACCCCTCTGCGAGCGTTGCTGTACTCGTCATATCCGCTTCTGTCAAGTTGCGGTTTTTTTTCTCTTTCCTCGGGTTGAAATACAAAGGTATCTTCCTTATCGTTAAAAGTACTCATTTAATCACCCCTTATTCTTCTATTACCTCTTCCTGTAAAGGAGCATCTGTCTGTGCATCTTCGGGCATTTCTTCCTCTTCCTCATGCTCGGTAATGCCGATAGAAACAACCTTTACTCCGTCTTTAAGCCTCATCAGCCTTACGCCCTTGGTGCTTCTGCCGATGGTGCTTATTCCCGATGCGGGGATTCTTATAATAACACCCTCTGAGGTAATCATCATAATGTCTTCACTGTCTTTTACAGTGGTTATGCTTACAACATCTCCTGTTATATCACTGCATTTATAGGTTTTTATACCTACACCGCCACGTGACTGTACACGGTACTCAGAAAGCTCCGTCCTCTTTCCGTAGCCGTATTCGGTTACTGCCAGAAGCTGGGTATCCTCCTCTGCAAGACACATTCCAACGATATAGTCATCGCCTCTTAATGTGATTGCCTTAACACCGCGGGTTACTCTGCCCATACTGCGTACATCTTTTTCATTGAAGCGGATAGCCATACCGCTGTGTGTACCTATTACCACTTCGTTTTCTCCGTTTGTAAGCTCTACTCTTATAAGCTCATCGCCCTCGTCAAGCGAGATACCTATAATACCGCCCTTTCTGGAGGTGTCATAATCAGTTACACTTGTTTTCTTGATTACGCCGTTTCTTGTACACATAAGAAGGTACTTATCCTCCTGGAATTCACGCAGTGAAATAAGAGCAGTTACCATTTCGTCCTTTTCAACGGGGAGAAGGTTTACAATTGCATTTCCTTTTGCCTGACGGCTTGATTCGGGAATCTGGTAGCCCTTAAGACGGTACATTCTTCCCTTGTTTGTGAAGAAAAGCATATTGTCGTGGGTTGATGCCACCATAATTGTTTTTACAAAATCCTCATCCTTGGTGGTCATACCCTTAATTCCTTTTCCGCCACGATGCTGGCTTGTATAGGTTGAGGTTGGCATACGCTTAATATAACCGCCGTGGGTAAGAGTTATTACGCTTTCTTCTTCCTCGATAAGGTCTTCAATGTCGATTTCTGTCATTACGTTTTCTATGTTTGTTCTTCTTTCGTCACCGAATTTGTCACGGATTTCGGTAAGCTCCTTCTTAATCTGGCCGAGAAGAAGACTTTCATCTGCAAGAATTGCTGTGAATTCCTCAACCCTTGCGGTAAGGTCGTTATATTCGTCATCAATCTTTTCGCCGTTCAGTTTCTGGAGCTGTGCAAGACGCATATCAAGCACGCTCTGTGCCTGAATTTCGGAGAAACCGAATCTTGCCATAAGATTTTCCTTGGCATCATCGTAGGAATTTCTGATTACTTCTATAATTTCATCTATATTTGCAAGAGCAATTCTAAGACCTTCCAGTATATGCATTCTTGCCTCTGCCTTTGCCTTGTCAAACTTGATACGGCGGGTAACGATTTCCTTCTGGAATGTGATAAAGTGAGCTAAAACCTCTTTAAGACCCATTGTTTTGGGCTTTCCGTCACAAATTGCAAGAAGGTTTACAGAGAAGCTGTCCTGAAGTCTTGTGTATTTATAGAGCTGGTTAAGTACTACCTGAGGGTTTGCATCTCTCTTTAAGAAAATTTCAAGACGAATACCCACACGGTCTGAAGAATGGTCGTCAATATCGGAAAGTCCCTCAATTTTCTTTTCCTTAACAAGGCTTGCGATTGACTCAACAAGCATCTTTTTATTAACCTGGTAGGGAAGTTCAGTAACGATAATGGAGCTTGTACCGTCCTTATGCTCCTCAATAGCAGCCTTCGCACGGATAACTATTTTGCCCCTGCCTGTATTATATGCACTTCTTATGCCGCTTCTTCCCATAATTGTTCCTCTTGTGGGGAAGTCAGGACCCTGAATATGTTCCATAAGCTCCTCAACGGTAATGTCGGGGTTATCAATCTGTGCCATTGCACCGTTAAGAACTTCGGTAAGGTTATGAGGGGGAATATTTGTAGCCATACCTACGGCAATACCGCTACTGCCGTTTACGAGCAGAGTGGGTATTCTCGTGGGAAGAATTGTAGGCTCTTTTCTCTTTTCATCGAAGTTGGGAGCAAAATCAACAGTGTCCTTTTCTATATTTTCCAAAAGAACATTGGAAAGCTTGCTCATTCTTGCTTCTGTATAACGGTAAGCAGCGGGCGGGTCGCCGTCCACACTACCGAAGTTACCGTGACCCTCAATAAGGGGATAACGCATTGAGAAATCCTGCGCCATTCTTACAAGTGCATCGTAAACAGAAGCATCACCATGGGGATGATACCTACCTATTACGTTACCAACTGTGGTAGCAGATTTGAAGAAAGGCTTATCGTGAGTAAGATTTTCCTCATACATTGAGTAGAGGATTCTTCTGTGTACGGGTTTAAGACCGTCACGCACATCGGGAAGGGCACGGCTTACAATAACGCTCATCGCATAATCGATGAAAGCCTCTTTCATTCTGTCTTCAATATCTATATCAACAATGGTTTGAGTATCAAAATATTCCTCGAAATGGGAATCTTCGTATTTTTTATTCTTAGCCATTTTGTTTTTTCCTTTCCTATGACGGATGACAAGTCATCCTTTCGAAACGAAAAGTTTCTGACGAAAATATTTCGTTTCGAGTGAAGGGCTTTCGCTCGCGCGGCATTCACCGTGCCAGCCCTTGTAAGGAGTCAAAAACGAGGTACACGCCCCCGTTTTTGACGGAATTTATGGTGTCAAGGGATAAACCCCTTAACAAACCCCTTTTCCTCTTCCGTCATATATCAAGATTTGTAACGTATTGTGCATTATCCTCAATGAATTGTCTTCTCGGCTCTACCTCGTCACCCATAAGGATGCTGAATATTTCGTCAGCTTTCTGGGCGTCTTCCAAAGTAACCTTAAGGAGAATTCTGTTTTTAGGATCCATAGTTGTTTCCCACAATTCATCGGGGTCCATTTCACCAAGACCTTTGTAACGGCTGATGTCAACCTTTGCATTGGGGTCGCCGTTTTTAAGCTCTTCACTGATTCTGTCACGTTCTTCATCGCTGAAAGCAACCTCGCTCTTCTTACCTCTGCTTACTTTATAAAGCGGAGGCTTTGCAAGGTAAATATGACCTGTTTCAACAAGCTCTCTCATAAATCTGAAGAAGAATGTAAGAAGAAGAGTCTGTATGTGAGCACCGTCAACGTCGGCATCGGCCATAATAATTACTTTGTCGTAACGGAGCTTTTCAATATTAAATTCTCCGCCTATTCCTGTGCCGAGTGCCTGTATTACGGGAGTGAGCTTATCATTTCCGTAAACCTTATCTTCTCTTGCCTTTTCAACGTTCAGCATCTTACCCCAAAGAGGAAGAATTGCCTGATATTTGCTGTCACGGCCGCTTTTTGCACTACCGCCGGCACTATCACCCTCGACAATATAGATTTCTGTCATTGTGGGGTCTTTTACAATACAGTCGGTAAGCTTTCCCGGAAGAGAGCTTGAACCTAAGGGTGTCTTTCTTGTTGCTTCCCTTGCTTTTCTTGCAGCAAGTCTTGCACGTGATGCCATAAGAGCCTTTTCTATAATGGATTTACCTACGTTCGGGTTTTCCTCAAGAAAATCTGCAAGCTTTTCACGAAGCATATTTTCAACGAGTCCTCTTATCTCGGAATTACCCAGCTTTGTCTTTGTCTGTCCCTCAAACTGAGGCTCTTCAAGCTTAACTGAAATTACCGCAACAAGACCTTCACGGGCATCCTCGCCTGTTAATTCCTCATTATCCTTTATAAGCTTGTACTTCTTTCCGTATTCAACAAGCACCTTTGTAAGTGCTGCTTTAAAGCCTGTTTCGTGCGTACCGCCCTCTGTCGTTGAAATATTGTTGGCGAAGGATTCTATAATCTCGTCATATCCGTTATTCCACTGAAGGGCAATTTCAGCCATAGAGCCGTTTTTCTCACCGCTTACGTATATTACATCGGAATGTATTTCCTCAAGAGTATCTTTTCTCGACTTTTTATCGTTTAAGATATATGAAACGAAATTCTTAATACCGCCGTCATAATGGAGTATTTCTTCTTTCTTTTCTTCTCTGTCATCTTTGAAAATAATTTTTATTCCGCCGTTTAAGAAAGCCTGTTCACGAAGTCTTTTCAAAAGAATATCATAATCATAAACTGTTTCTTCAAAAATTTCTCCGTCTGCCCAGAAGGTTACCTGTGTACCTGTTTTGTCGGTTTTTCCGATTGTATGAACCTCCCCATCGGGAACACCCCTCTTATAGCTCTGGAACCACACATTTTCGCCATCGTGTACCTCTACCTCAAGCTTTGTGGAAAGAGCATTAACAACAGATGCACCAACACCGTGAAGACCGCCGGAAACCTTGTATCCTCCACCGCCGAATTTACCGCCTGCGTGAAGCACAGTAAATATAACATCAATGGTGGAAATACCCATTTTTGGGTGTATTCCGTGGGGCATACCTCTGCCGTTATCCTTTACAGTAACGGAATTATCGGCATTTAATGTTACATTAATTTCTGTACAATATCCTGCCAATGCCTCGTCAATACTGTTATCAACTATTTCATAAACAAGATGATGAAGACCGCGTGCAGATGTAGAGCCTATATACATACCCGGTCTTTTTCTTACGGCTTCAAGACCTTCCAGTACCTGTATTTGATTTTCGTCATAGGCAGTGTTAATTTTCTGTTCCAAATGAGTCATTCCTTTCTGCTCTTTTCTGGAGTGTTTGTGTTGATATCTGTGTTATCAGCACCTTTTTTTCGTCTTTTTTATTTGTTAAAATATATGTCTTTGGAATTTCGTAACCTATATACTCAACGTTTCCCTTTTTTTCGTTGATTTTTAAAAACTCTCTCGTTTTTTTACTGACAGATGTTGTTTCAAGGTCAAAAATTCCTATTATTTCTTTTTTGCTTAAAATCTTTCCCTCACCTATATGAAGAAACATTTTTAAATCACCTTTTTGCCGTCTTTTATTTGTATAATATTTGAATTTTCCTTTTTAAATGAATTTTCTATATCTGTGCAGGTTATTATTATCTGCTTTCCTTTGATTTGATTTATTAAAAAGTCCCTTCTTTTCTTATCAAGCTCGCTCAAAATATCGTCTAAAAGCATAACAGGATAATTTCCTGTTTCTTCCTTTATTATTTCCATCTGAGCCGATTTTAAGCATAAAACAGCAGTCCTTATCTGTCCCTGACTGGCATAGCTTTTCGCATTTTTTCCGTTTATTTCTATGTCAATTTCGTCACGGTGCACCCCTGCCATGCAAAAGAGGTTTTCTTTCTCTTTTTCTTTATATTCGTATAGTTTTTTTAGAAAATTTTCTTTAATTTCTTCTATATTTTCGCCCATTTTAACAGACGGGTTATACCTTATCAAAAGGTCTTCTCTTCCTCCTGATATATCCTTTTGAATTAAAGATGCTTTTTCCTTAATTCTTTCTATATAGCTTGAACGCATAAGCATAATTTTGCTTCCCGTTTCAGCAAGCTTTTCATTCCATATATCAAGGGTATTATAATTTCCCGATTTTAAAAGAGCCGTTTTCTGATTTATTATGTTTTTGTACTTTATAAGCTCCCTTATATAATTAGGTCTTAAAGGAATAATGGAGCTGTCGCAGAATTTTCTCCTCTGGTCGGGCATTCCTTTAACAATACTCATTTCATCGGGGGTAAAAAGGACGCATATAAAATTTCCCAAAAGCTGGCTCGTTCTTTTAAGCTCAATCTCATTTAGGTAAATTTCTTTTCTTTTTCCGCTTAAAAACCTTATTTCTCCTTCAAAATTTCTTTCTTCATTTTGAAAATAAAGGTTTATTCTGCTTTCCCTTTTTCCGTCCTTTATAACTTCTTTTCCGCCTGAACGAAAGCTTCTTCCATAAGAAAAATAATAAACAGCCTCAAGTATGTTTGTTTTTCCCATACCGTTGTCGCCGTAAATTATATTTACTTCGTCACTGAAGGAAATTTCTTCTTGTTCGTAATTTCTGAAATTGTAAAGCTCTAATTTTGAAGCCCTCATTCTATTACATATTCCTCGCCAAATATTTTAATTATATCTCCCTTATAAAGCTTTCTTCCGCGTCTTAATTCATTTTCGCCGTTAACCGTAACCTCGCCGTCTAAAATTATTTCCTTAGCGTGTGCACCGTTTTCAGCTATTCCTGCGTATTTTAAAGCACTGTCAAGCTTTATAAATTCTGTATTTATCTCTATCTTCATATTTTTAACCTCATATTCTTACGGGGAGAACCATGAAAAGACAGCTTTCATCATCTGTTGAATTTACAATAAGAGGATTGAAGGGAGAATTCATCTTAAGCTCTATCTCATCGCCGTCACATCTTGAAACTGCATCGTGAAGATATTTGTAGTTAAATCCTATTTCAATGCTTTCTCCGAAATAATCACATTCTACTATATCGTTAACCTTACCTAAAACTGTTTCACAGCTTATAATAATCTTACCGTCTTCAAATCTAAAACGTACACAGTTTTTGCTTACCTCATCAATAATAGGCTCAACTCTTTCAATTGCCTTATTAAAAGCGTAGCAATCTGTTTTAACCACATATTTTGATTCTACGGGTATAGTATTTCTGTAAGAGAAGAATTCGCCCTCTATAAGACGGGAGGTTATTGTAATACCCTCACCTTCAATAAGAGCATAGTTGTCACTGAAAGAAATATTTATATCTTCATCTTTACTTCCACTTATTATTTTTGAAATTTCACTTTGTGTTTTACCAGGAATTATGAATTTTGCATCTTTATATTCGCCGTCAAACTCCATTTTTGTAAGTGCAAGTCTGTATCCGTCTACCGCTACAACTGTAAGGGTATTGTTTTCTATTTCAAAAAGAGAACCTGTTAAGATTTTTCTTGCATTATCAAGAGAAACTGCAAAAAGAGTTTTTCCTATTATTTCACGGAGCTTATCACTCTTTATTTTAATGCTTCCTTTTTTTGCAATCTGAGGAGGCTGTGGAAATTCTTCTGCATTAAGTCCTACTATTTTGTAATCCGCATTTTTACATATAATAGAAACATTATATTTATCATTTGTTGTAATTTCACATACGTCCTGCGGAAGCTTTCTTACAATATCGCTGAGCATTTTGGAATTAAGCACAATGCTTCCTTCCTCGCTTACATTTGCACTGATAGCAGTTTTAATAGATATTTCAAGGTTATTTGCAAGAAGTGTTAAAGTTCCGCCAGATGCTGTAAGAAGGATACCCTCCAAATGAGGAATAGGTGATTTTACGGCAACTGCCTTTGAAACAATATTTATAGCATCTGAAAAAGCTTTTGTATCACAGAAAAATTTCATTTATTTTCATCCTTTCGGGTTATTATAAATAATATATAATTATTATAAGTATTAGTAGTACGGTTGAAACTGTTAAAAAGTCTTCTGAGCCTTTCTGTAAAAGGAAAAAGAGAACATAAAAAATTTCTAATAAGTTTTAAAAAATAAAGTGCCTTTTTTAAGAAAATTGTTAATTAACAGAAAAGTGTTAATTACTCTCTCCTTTTATATCATTTATAAGACCTTCTATATTGAATTTTGCACTCTCATCACTATCCATAAGCTCTTTAACTTTTTTAATAGCGTAGATTGCCGTAGCGTGGTCTTTTCCAAATATAGAGCCTATTTTAGGGAAGGAGTAATTTGTAACCTCTTTCATTATATAAATTGAAACCTGTCTTGCAAGGACGATATTCTTTGTTCTTTTTTCAGAATAAATATCCTCTTTTTTAACACCGTAAAATTTAGCACATGATTCAATTATATATTCGGGAGTTATCTTCTTTTCAGCCATTTCGCCGTAGTCCTTCAAAGCCTCCATAGCAACATCAATTGTTATTTCACGGTTAATGAGAGAACGGTAAGCAACGACTCTGTTAAAAACTCCCTCAAGCTCACGGATATTTGATTTTACTTTCTGGGCAATGAATTCAATTATTTCATCACTTATTGAAATATTGTCGTCCTGCGCCTTTTTACGAAGAATTGCCATTCTTGTTTCGTAATCAGGTGGCTGAATATCACATATAAGTCCCCAGCCAAACCTGCTTCTCAATCTTTCCTGTAAGGTTTTAATTTCATTCGGGGGACGGTCGCTTGTAAGTACAATCTGTTTATTTGCTTCGTGAAGAGCATTAAAGGTGTGGAAAAATTCCTCTTCAGTAGTGGTTTTTCCTGCAATAAACTGAATATCGTCAACCAGTAAAACGTCTATATTTCTGTATTTATCTCTGAACTCCTGATTTTTGTTATCTTTAATGGAATTTATAAGCTCGGTAGTAAACTGTTCAGCTGTCAAAAACACAATTTTCGCATCGGGGTTTTCTTTCTTTATGTAATTACCGATAGCGTGCATAAGATGCGTTTTTCCAAGTCCCACTCCGCCATGGAGAAAAAGGGGATTGTAGGCATACGCAGGAGCTTCAGAAACCGCCAGAGAAGCACTTTGTGCAAAACGGTTTGAGTTACCTACAACGAAATTATCAAAGGTATATTTTTCATAAACTGAAGAGGGTTTATAATCTCTCCTCTCCTCAATAATTTCGCCTATTAAAAATTCAAGCTCATAAAATTTACCCGTTATCTGTGCAAGGGTATTTTTTATAAGGTCGTAATAACGCATCTCCACCATATTCTTTATAATCTCCGTTTTTACGGAAAGACTTACGGTGGTGTCGGTCTTTTTAACAGGCTTAATATCCTTTATCCACGTATTAAAACCGACAGGGGTTACTTCTTCTTCCAAAAGTATTAAACATTCTGTCCAAAGCTTCATTAAATCAGACATTTAAAACATTCCTTTGTGAAAAAATTGATTAGAAAGGTTATTAACAAACCTGTTAATAACTGCTGTTAATAAAGGTGTAAAACCTATAAAAATCAGAGATAAAACTGTTAATAAATTAAAAAAATAAAAAAGTTATTAAATAAGTCCTATATATTACTTTACCTATCTTATATATTATAACAAATAAGAAGTCGAATTTCAACACTTTGACCTTAAAAAATGAAATTTTTCAAAATTTTCTTGACAAAAAAGCCAAGTTTATATATACTAAGCTGGTATCGTTGTGAAAATGGCCCCATAAAGGCTTTTATAAATTTAAGGAGGTGCAGATAAATGCTCAGAACTTATCAGCCTAACGTAAGAAAGAGAAAAAAGGATCACGGATTCAGAAAGAGAATGAGTACCGCTAACGGAAGAAAGGTTCTCAGAAGACGCCGTCAGAGAGGCAGACGTGTGCTTTCTGCTTAATTTAAGCAAAAAGCACACACACTGTGTGTTAAAATGAAAATTGTTTCGATTAAGGAAAACAGTGATTTTAAAAGGCTTTATTACAGGGGTAAATCTGTGGTAAAAAGACGTATAGTCTTATATTACAGAAAAAACAAACTCGGCTATAACAGACTTGGACTCACGGTATCTCCTAAAATAGGATGTGCCGTTGTAAGAAACAAAGTAAGAAGACTTTTAAAAGAAAATTACAGAAATTTACAGGGTTTGTCGGAGGGCTTTGATATTGTAATAGTAGCCCGAAACAGCAGTAAGGATGCTTCTTTTCATGAATTGGGAAAGGATATAAGAAAAGCACTTTCAGAGTGCGGTATTCTTAAGGGAGACAAGCTTGATTAAAAAAGTTTTTATAGTGATTATAAAATTTTACAGGAAATATATATCCCCGCTGAAAAAACCTTGTTGCCGCTTTACACCTACCTGCTCGGAGTATGCTCTCACAGCATTTGAAAGGTATGGTGCATTAAAGGGGCTTTATTTGTCTATAAAAAGAATTTTAAGGTGCCACCCTTTTTGTGAAGGTGGATATGACCCTGTGCCTTAAAAATTTCTACCACTAAAAGGAGAATAAAAATGTATTTTTTAGCAGATCCGTTGGCTTTTATTATAAGGCCGATTTATAATCTTATAAATAATTACGGATTGACTCTTATAATTGTAACAATACTTATAAGACTTTTAACAATCCCGCTTACAGTAAAAAGCCAGAAAAGTATGGCTAAAACACAGCTTATACAGCCTGAGCTTCAAAAGCTCCAGCAGAAATATAAAAATGACCAGCAGAAGCTCAGCATTGAGATGCAAAAGCTTTACAAAAAGAACGGCGTAAATCCCATGGGAGGATGTCTTCCACTTATAATTCAGATGTTTATACTTTTCGGATTTATCGGCGTTATATATAATCCGTTAGAGTATATTCTTCAGCTTTCAAAAGAACAGATTGAGGCAATCAGCCAGGCTGTCGGTGCAAAGGCATCTGCTTATCAGGTAACACTCTGCGGTATGGAGGGTGTGAGCGAGCAGATAAAAGCACTCGGTCTTAAACCTATCAATTTCGATTTCTACGGAATAGACCTTACTCAGGTTCTCAAGGGAAATGAAATGGATTTAAAAATGTGGATATTCCCCATTCTTGCAGTAGTTACAACAGTTTTGTCAGGCTATATTACAAAAAAACAGACTGCTTCCAATGCAAATGGTCAGGCAAACGAACAGGCTCAGTCTATGAGTAATTCAATGCTTACAATTATGCCTGTTATGACAGCAGTATTCACTTATTCAATGCCTGCGGGAATGTCTCTTTATTGGTTTGTATCAACGGCATTTCAGATTTTACAGCAAACAGTTATAAATACTCTTATAAACAAAAAAGTAAAAGAGGAAATGGAACAAAAAACCCACTGAAAGGACAGGAAATAAATGATAATCATAGAAAAAAGCGGCAAAACAATTGATGAAGCCGTTTCGTTAGCTCTCCAGGAGCTTAATACCACAAGGGAAAATGTGGAAATAGAAGTAGTAAATGAGGGTAAAAGAGGTATTCTTGGTCTTGGTGCAGAAGATGCAACAGTAAGAGTAAAAATGGAAGAATCTCCCCTCTTAAAAGCAGAAAACTATATAAAAATTATTATGGAAAGCTTCGGCATAGATGCCACTCTTAATGGTAGCTATGAGGATGAAACCGTAAGAGTTGAAATCATAGGAGACAGTAATGAAGTCGGAAAGGTTATAGGCCGCCGTGGCGACACTCTTGATTCTCTCCAGTACCTTACATCCCTTGTTGTAAATAAGGACGAGGAAAACTATATCCGTGTTACAATAGACACCGAAAATTACAGAGAAAAAAGAGAGGAAACTCTTATAAAGCTTGCAAAAAGAATGGCAGGCGTTGTGTCAAGAAGCAGAAAGAGTGTTACATTAGAGCCGATGAATCCTAACGAGAGAAGAATTATACATTCTACACTTCAGGGATACAGAAATGTAACAACCTATTCAACAGGTAAGGATCCCAACCGTTGCATCGTAATTACTACCAAGAAAAAAGAGTATGGCGATGATTACGTTTCAAAGTATCGTTATAACCGCAAGGAAAACGAAATAGAGGGAGTATAATCCACTTTAAAGCCGTATTTAATACTGAAAGAAAGAGGTGAAAGGTCTTTCTTATGAGATATATTCTTATGAGAAAAGAACTTTTGCCTCTTATTTTTTTGAGGTGATAAAAATGAACGAAAATAACACCATATGTGCTCTTTCCACCCCCCGTGGAAAAGGCGGAATTGCAGTAATTCGCACAAGCGGAGAGGACGCTCTTTCCATAACTGAAAAAATAGTGGTTTCAAATAAAAAAATAACCGAGGCAAAGGGGTATACCATCGTTTACGGAAAAGCCGTGTTTGAAAATCAAGAGATAGACGAGGTTTTGGTAAGCGTTTTCCGCAAACCTAATTCTTTTACAGGCGAAAATGTGTGCGAAATAAGTTGCCACGGCTCCCCTGTGAGTGTTGAAAGAATAATAGATGCACTTTTGGAAAACGGAGCATCTATGGCACAAAAGGGTGAATTTACAAAAAGAGCTTTCTTAAACGGAAAAATGAGCCTGACACAAGCCGAGGCGGTACACGATATAATTGAGGCAAAGACAGATTCTGCACTCTTTGCAGCGGTAAACAGACTTGAGGGCGGTATAACAAAGCCTATTGTAAAAATCCGTGAAGAGCTTTTGAATTTGCTTGCGGCAATACAGGTGTCGAGCGATTTCCCCGAAGAGGATATAGATAGCTTTGCAGGCGGAGAGCTTTCAAAAAAGCTTGAAGATATAGAAAATGAGCTTGCAGCTCTTAAAAAGAGTGCCAGACGCGGAGAGGCATTAAACAGCGGAATAAACTGTGCCATATGCGGAATCCCCAATACTGGTAAAAGCTCGCTTTTAAATGCACTTATTGAAAAAAGAAAGGCTATTGTAACCGACATTGCAGGAACAACGAGAGATGTTGTTGAGGAATATGCAGATATTGACGGAATCCCCGTAAAATTCGGCGATACGGCAGGAATAAGAAAAAGCGATGACGTTGTTGAGTCGATAGGTGTCGAGATGAGCTACGACTATATAAAAAATGCCGACATATGCATCTTTGTGACAGAGTGCGGACGAGAGCTTACTGCCGAAGAAAAAGAAATAATGCAAAAAATTTCCGAAAAAGAGCATATTTTAGTTGCAAATAAGGCGGATTTGAGTAAAAATAATAAAGAAGGCTATATAGAAATAAGTGCCAAAGAAAATAAAGGCATTGAAAAAGTAAAAAAAGCAGTGTCGGACATTATAGGCACGACAGAGCATACTGCATTTATCGCAAATGAAAGACAGTTCGAGGCGGTTTTACGTGCTTCGGAGAGTGTGAAAAAAGCGCGAGAAACTATTGAAAATGGCTTTTTCAGCGATTTGGCAGCTATTGATATAGGACAGGCAGTAGCCTTTTTGGGTGAGGCTGAGGGAATAAGCATCAATCAGGAAACAGTGGACAGAATATTTGAAAAATTCTGCCTTGGAAAGTAAGCGGATGACAAGGTCATCCTTTCGCAAAAGAAGTTTTACACAGAAAACATTCTTTTGCGAGAAAAGGGCTTTCGCTCGCGCGGCACTCACCGTGCCAGCCCTTGCAAGGAGTCAAAAACGAGGTACACGCCCCCGTTTTGACGAATTTTAATGTCAAGGGGGAACCCCTTAACAATCCCCTTTAAAAATATTATAATTTTTAAGAAGGTAATAAAATGGACAACACATTTAATTATGATATAGCGGTAGTCGGTGCGGGTCATGCAGGCTGCGAAGCAGCATTGGCATCGGCAAGGCTGGGAATGAAAACTATAATACTTACAATAAACCTTGATTCTATCGCAAATATGCCCTGCAACCCCAGTATAGGAGGTACGGCAAAGGGGCATCTGGTACGTGAGATAGATGCACTCGGCGGCGAAATGGGAAAGGTGGCAGACCTAACCAAGCTCCAGACGAGAATGCTTAATTTAAGAAAAGGCCCTGCCGTACATTCTCTTCGCGCACAGGCTGACAGACGTGCTTATCAGATAGAGATGAAAAGAAGGCTTGAAAAAGAGGAAAACCTCTATATAAGACAAGCAGAGGTAAAAGAAATTGAAAAAACAGAAGAGGGTTTTGTCCTTACAATACATACAGGGACAAAATTCTACGCAAAAAGCGTCATTTTATCGACAGGCACTTATATGGAGGGCAAAATAATAATAGGGGAAACGAGTTACAGCGGCGGTCCTGACGGGCTTTTCCCCTCTATCGGTCTTAGTGAAAGCCTTCAGAAAATGGGCGTGGAAATGATGCGTTTTAAAACGGGAACACCTACAAGAGTCCATGCCAGAAGCATTGATTTTTCCGTTTTGGAAAAGCAGGAGGGTGACGATGAGATTGTTCCCTTCTCCTTTGAAACAGAGGGCGAGGAAGAAAACAAGGTTTGCTGTTACCTTACCTACACAAACACCAAAACACACGATATCATCCGTGATAATTTACACCGCAGTCCCCTTTTTAACGGGCTTATAGACGGTGTAGGACCAAGATACTGCCCCTCTATCGAGGATAAGGTGGTAAGGTTCAGCGACCGTGAACGCCATCAGGTTTTTATAGAGCCGATGGGGCTTACAACGGAGGAAATGTACCTTCAGGGAATGAGTACAAGCCTGCCCGAAGACGTTCAGTTGGATATGCTCAGAACGATGAAAGGACTTGAAAACGTAGAAATAATGCGAAGTGCATACGCAATTGAATATGATTGCTGCAATCCGCTAGGTTTAAAGCCATCTCTCGAAATGAGGGATATTCCCGGTCTTTACGGTGCTGGACAGTTTAACGGAACCAGCGGATACGAGGAGGCAGCGGCACAGGGGCTTATGGCGGGAATAAATGCCGCACGCAGGTTAAAAGGCTTAGAACCTGTTGTTTTTGACAGAAGTGAAGCGTATATAGGTGTTCTTATTGATGATCTGGTGACAAAAGGCACAAATGAGCCTTACAGAATGCTCACATCAAGGGCAGAATACAGACTTTTGCTCCGTCAGGACAATGCAGACCTAAGACTTACCCCCACCGGGTATGAAATAGGGCTTATTTCAGAGAAAAGGTATCAAAAATTTCTTCAAAAGAAAGAAAATATAGAAAAAGAAATAGAGAGAATAAACTCAGTAAACATTCCGCCAAGTAAAGAAATTAATGAGTATTTGGAAAAAATTGGAAGTCAAACCCTCTCAACGGGCATAAAACTGGCAGAATTAATAAGAAGACCGGAGCTTACCTACGAAATGCTCGCTCCTTTTGATGCAGAAAGACCCGAAATGGAGAAAACTCATTGGCAACAGGCAGAAATTGCAGTAAAATATGAGGGGTATATTAAAAGGCAGATTGAGCAGGTTGAAAGATTTGTAAAAAACGAGAAAAAATTAATACCAAATGACATCGATTATTCAAAAGTTTACGGTTTAAGAACAGAAGCCAGACAAAAGCTTGAAAAAATGCGTCCTGAAAACATAGGAAGAGCAAGCAGAATAAGCGGTGTAAGTCCCGCAGATATAGGCGTTCTTTTAATTTATCTCGCTGCTGAAAGGAAATAATTATGAATTTGATAGAAGAAGCAAGAAAACTCAACATAGAAGTAAGCGAAAAAGCAAATGAAAACCTTGAAAAGTATGCAGAAATGATGCTCCGATATAATGAGGTTATGAATTTAACGGCAATAACGGAGCCTGATGAAATAAGAGAAAAGCATTTCCTTGACTCCATAACACTTCTTTTAAGCGGAAAATTGACGGAAAACTGCACACTTATCGATATCGGAGCAGGTGCAGGCTTCCCCTCTATCCCCGTAAAGCTGGTAAGAGAGGATATAAAGCTTACCATGCTTGACTCTCTCAGCAAAAGAATAGGTTTTTTAAACGATGTAATTAAAGAAATAGGGATAAATGATGCTCGCGCAATACATTCCAGAGCGGAAGATGCGGGAAAAGACAAGAATTTGAGAGAAAAGTTTGATGTAGCAACGGCAAGAGCGGTTGCAGATATGGCTGTTTTGGCAGAATATGCACTTCCTTTTGTAAAGGTAGGCGGATATTTCGTAGCAATGAAAGGAACTGCTCCGAAAGAGGAGCTTGAGGGTGCAAAAAAAGCGATAAGAGAAATGGGCGGAGAAATGGAGAGTGTAAAGGAAGTAATTCTTCCATCGGGGATAAAACATTCTCTCGCAATAGTGCGAAAAGTAATAGAAACCCCCTCCAAATATCCGAGAAAAGCGGGAACACCCTCAAAAAAACCAATCAACTGATTTAAAGGGCAACTATTTTTTGAAAATGGTTGTCCTTTTTGCAAAATAAGGGCAAAAAACGTAACAAACACCCTGAATAAGGCGAAAACTTTTTATTTAATATAGAGTGCGGATATGCTAAAATCATAGTGTAAGCTTATGAAAAGGAATGAAAGTAATGATTTTTGCTCCGCAAAGGATAAAAATGATAAAAATAGACGACATAAACCCCAACCCCTATCAAATACGCAGGAATTTTAATCTGAAAAAGCTTGAACAGCTTTCAGATTCTATAAAAGAGGTCGGAATTTTGTGTCCCCTAATAGTTCGCAGCGCTACAAAGGGATACGAGGTAATTTGCGGGCAGAGAAGACTTCGCGCGGCACTTCTTGCAGGAATGAAGAGCGTCCCTGCCTTTATTGTCCGTGCGGGAGACAGACAGTGTGCGCAGTTAAGCATGATTGAAAATCTGCAGAGAGAAAATATTACTTTCTTTGAGGAAGCGGAGGGTTATTATAACCTGATGAGCTACCACGGGGTAAAAAAAGAGGAGCTTACAAAAAAACTCTCTGTCGAAAGCGGTGAAATAAGCGGAAAAGTAAGGCTGCTCGGCATAGAACCCTCTGTCAAATACAAAATAGAAGAAAGCGGTATAAGCGAAAATGCTGCAAAAGAGCTGTTGAGACTTCGTGACGGGGAAAAACAAAAGGAAATAATAGAAAAGGTTGCAAAAGATGAAATAAACCTTAAAGAAATGTCAGCTATCATAAAAGAATCCATAAGGGAAACGGCACAAAGCTCAAAAGACGGAAAAAGAGCAAGAAAGAAAGCTTTCAAT
>JAZLEL010000066.1:0-8496 GCA_045615265.1 Clostridia bacterium
CCCATCTGTGTAAAGCAGTTAAGTATCCAGCTAAGCTCTGCGTGGTGAGGCACGTGGCTTTGAATGAACATAATATTCTTCTCCGCCTCAAGTCCGCAGGCAATATACTGAGCAAGCAGGGAAAGAGTGTTCTTTCTAAGCTGTGCAGCCTCCTGCCTTACTGTGATTGCGTGCATATCCACAACGCTGAAAATACAGCTGTATTCGTCCTGAAGTGTAACCCAGTTTTTGAGTGCTCCTAAGTAGTTTCCCAAGGTAACTGAATCGCTGGAGGGCTGAATGCCCGAAAATATAACTTTTTTATCGTTAATCATATTGTCTCCTCATTTACTCTTTTTTTGCATATATCTTTCTATATTTTACCACGTTTAATATAAAGAGTAAAGGGTTTTTTAAAAATTCACAAAAGGTTTAAAAACATAAAGCGGAGCTGCCAGAAAGCAGCTCCGCTTTAAATAAAAAGTATTTATTTTTTCTTTTTTTCGGCAGTAAGTGCCATTTCCCCGCCAAGGTACATTGCCACAAGACCGAGAAGCACAAATGCAGATGTAAGATAAACAACCACAGGCATAAATTTATCATATATAAATGAGCAAATTTCTGTTGCTGCACTACCGCCGATAAAAAGTGCCGCAATATAACCAAAAAACGTAAAACCACCGGCGAAAAGTGTAATCATAATGCCGTATCCGAATAAAGTTTTTAATATATCCGATATTTTTTTCAATGAGTTTTTCATAATCTGCTACCTCCTTAAAGTCCCAAGATAGGAAGCCAGCCCATAAAGCATATTACCTGCATGATAAACTGTGAAGCAACCCACCAGAGGTTGTTTTTAAAGGTTTTGCCAAAGTCTGCTCCGGACAGTGTCATGCCGGCATAGAGTCCGAGTCCTAGAGGAGGAGTGATTCCGCACATTACGCCGCAGATGCAGGGAAGCATTGCTGCTGCAAGAAGCGGGTCAACCCCAACCGATGCAAGCGTTGAAATGAATGTAGGTCCGAAAATTACAACAAGAGATGAACCGGGGATTACCATGCCGAGGAAGCACGTGAGAATGCAGATAAACATTACCATACCGAACATACTGAAATTCATCGAAACGATAAACTGCTCCATCTGTGTAGCAACGTCCACATCCTTGAAGAGAGCACCCACCATATAGCCGAGGATACATACGCCGATTGCAGGAGAAATGGATTTTACACTCTTTGCTAACATATCGGCAATTTTAGCGGGGGTAACGGTCTTTTTATCCTTTACAATAAGGCAGGTATAAAGAGTTGCAATACCTGCGATAAAAAGTAGAAGCGAGCTTGAAAAAGCCTTCGCACCGTCTTTCCCCAGCCTTTCGGTAAAGAAAGTGTCCTTGAACATATAGTCAAGTATAAAGGGAACGATTATAATAACGGGGAGTAAAAGTCCCTGCCAGCCTTCCTTGAGAACTTCCTTAAGATTTGGAAGCTGCTCTTTTTTGAGCGGTTCAACCTTGTAATATTTACAAAAGCCCCATACCATAAGAAGTCTTTGAAAAATAAACCACAGTGAAATACCCCACAAAACAATCCAGAACTGTCCCTGAGAAAGGTTCTTTTCGGGATAAAGTGCGACAAACGCACCCATTGCTGCAACAATATTTGATGAAGGGGGAATCATATTGCCCATATAGCTTGCATTACTTACAATGTTACCTGCCAGTTCACGGGGAAAGCCTGCCTTAAGCATAGCAGGAACAGTAAGTGCGCCCGTAGCCATTATGTTTCCGGGGCCACTGCCTGAAAGAGCACCCATAAAGGCAGATGCAAGAACGGATACATAACCTGCACCACCTCTGATTCTTCCGAGAAGTGCGAGAATAATGGCAACACAGCTGTCGATAATTTTTGTTTTTGACAGAACAATTGACATTGCAACAAATGCAGTCATTGAATAAATAAGATTTGTTGAAAGTCCCGAATATATGTAACTTCCAATGTTTTTCCATGTTCCACTTACTGTAAGGAGCACAATGAAACTAAGTAAAATCGCCTCATAGACAGGTCTTTTGAAAAGTGCGAACCAAATGATAACTGTAAGTAGCAAGATGCCTAAGTAAATAAAAGCTGATGGCATAAAAACCCTCCTTATTCTAAAAAGTTATAAAACTTATTATAATATGGTTATATCACAAAAGGAATGATATGTCAATACAAAACAGAAAAAATTGTTGCATAGTAGTAAAAAAGGGAGTATACTTATAAAAAGAGGTGACACAGATGAACTTACGGCAGATGCAATATGCTGTTGTTCTTTCGGAAACAAAGAACTTTTCCACGGCAGCAGAAAAACTTAATATATCGCAGCCTGCACTAAGCAAGCAGATAATTGCACTTGAAAATGAACTTGATGTCAGGCTCTTTGACCGCAGTACAAATCCTCTTACTCTTACTCCTGCAGGAGAATTTTTTATGCAGAGGGCACAAAAGCTGCTTTTTGAAGAAGACGTTCTTTTGAAGACCATGGAAAAATATAAATCAGGGGAGAGGGGAAAGCTTGTCATAGGTGCTGTTCCTTTTCGCAGCTCATATATGATGCCTTCGCTTATAAAAAGAATTAAGGACAGATTTCCACATTTACAGGTAGAACTTAGGGAATACGGACTTTCTGTGCTGAAAGAGGAGCTTCTTGGAGGAGAGTATGATTTTGCAATTATGAATCTTCCCATAAACGAGCCGGAATTTGAAACAATTCCTCTAGAAAAAGATATAGTTGTTCTTGCTGTTCCTGAAAAATATGAAAGCCTTGTTAAAAACAATAGAAAGAACACAATAAAAGACTTTTCATCGGCAAAAGATATTCCTTTTGTTACTGTTGGTAAGGAGCAGGAAATGCGTAGACTCTTCGATGCCCTTTGTATAGAATCAGATATTGAGCCAGACATATATGCTACTGTTACGGGAGTCGCTACCGCATGGGAAGTTGTGAAAAGCGGAGAAGCCGCAACAATTATTCCAAAGCAGTTTGTAAAGGCACGAGGAGATTATGAGGGGGTAAAGCTTTTTGAGATAGAAAATATTCCCTACATTCGTCAGAGTGCGATTGTTTTAAGGCGAGGTCAATTCATATCGAAATATGCAGAGTATGCGATTGAAAAAATTCTGAATAAATAAAAAAAGAAGCAGTTCATTGCGAACTGCTTCTTTTTTTATTTAAAAAGTCTCTTTGTGTCAAATAACTTCATAAACATACTATTTGAGGACTCGTCTTCTGCTATTATATTTTTTTGAATGAATTTTATTGTCTTTTCTACTTCTTCCAAATTTTTGGCAGAAAATTTTATCATACCGGATTTGTGTGCGTTTGTTCCTGTGTCTTTTATAACATCGCCTGCTTTTCTCCAAATGGATATGTCATTTATATTAGTACATTTGTTCAATCCACTATAATCCAACTTTTTGATAGTACCCGCTTTTAAAAGTAACGCAAATGTACAGAAATATTCGCTGAATAATGGATTATCCTTATTCAGATCATCTCCCATATTACCGGTTAGTACGTAGGATATAAGCATTTTCATAAAATCTATATCGTTATATTTCCTTGCTACTTTAAAGTCGTTGTTGCCATTTACACGGTAACCCATCTCAAAAGCCCTTATACCGCGATCATCTACTATAAATTGGAAGTTCGCAACTCCGTTTTTTGCGTCAATAGTTTTTAATAATTTTCTTATTCCCGGGTCGATGTCTTTTATAAATTGATTATAATATTTGGAAGGTGTTATTACGAAATCACATAAGGTGCTCTTTTCAACTTCCTCGGATGTATATTTATCGTTTAGACAGGTAAGGCTTATTTGTTCATCGGAAATGGTATAGACAGCAGATAACTCTGTTCCGGATATATATTCCTCAACAACAACCTCGCTGGTTTTTGAATATTCAGAGGCAAGAGAAACTGCACTGAGCAACTGTTCTTCATTGTCGCATATAGTTATGCCTTTTCTTCCGCCGTTGTCAGAGGGTTTAACAATAACCGGGTAATTGATTTCATCAAGAGCTTCTCTGCTTACAGGAAGTGTAACGTGGTAATCATGAGGAGTGGGGATACCGCTTTGCTTGCAAATATCTTTAAACAATCTTTTATCTCTTGTAATGTTAATTTGTTCCTCAGTAGCGTAAAATGGAGTTCCAATAGCATTTGAAATTCTACAAGCGGCCAAAACCCTGTCTTCTCCATAGCCTGCTATTACTCCGTCTATTTTTTCTTCACGACATTTTTGAGCAACAGCTTCTGTATCAGTATAGTCAAGATTCCATGCATCATCTGCAAGTGCTTTTGCGGGACTGATATTCCAGTCGGAGTATCTGTCACAACAAACCACATATACTCCCAATTCTTTTGCCGCATTAACAAACTCTATGTCGCTGCTGTCACTGCTGATAACAAGTAGGCGTTTACCCTTTAAAGAATTCATGATTAATATCTCCTTATTATTTCTCAGTTAACTGTTCCTCTACCATATGTGATCTTACGATATACAGGCTTTCTGTTTGCTGATCATCATGGACAATATCAGCCCGCTTCAGCACTTTATATACTGAAAGGAACAGTATCTTTATATCCAACCATAGTGAAACGTTATTTACATATTCAATATCCATTTTGAACTTGTCGTCCCATGATACAAGATTTCTTCCGTTTACTTGTGCCCAGCCTGTTAAACCTGGACGAATACTATGGCGTATTCTTTCGTTCTCATAATAATAGGGCTTGTATTTCATCAACAGGGGTCTTGGACCTACAATGCTCAGGTCGCCTTTCAATATATTTAGCAGAGAAGGCAACTCATCCATGCTGGTGCTTCTTAATAACTTGCCGAATTTAGTCAACCGTTTCGGGCCCGGAAGGAGGTCCCCATTTTCATCTGTTTCGTTAGTCATTGTTCTGAATTTATAAAGATTAATAGGCTTTTCATCCAGCCCCATACGTTCAGATTTGTAAAGAACAGGACTTCCCATATTCAGTCTGACGATTAGTGCCAGCAATGCGAAGAACCACCAGAATACAAGGAGTGCAATCAGCACTAAAACTACATCGAAAAATCTTTTGAAGAAACGAGAATATAATTTGTTTTTGTATGTATCAGCATTCGAATTTTGCATATTAAAAAGACTCTCTTTCATGATATGTTAATAAAAATTACTATGCTCTGTACTTTGGGAAATAACTGCTGTCAGACAGATCCTTCCTCATATCCAAAAGCTGGGCATAAACCTCTGGCATTAAAACTTTTTTTCCTATATGGAACTGTGGCAAATCGTCAGCTCTGTAAAAGGATTTTTTAAACTTAAACAGGCTGTCTTCGCCACTGCCTACTCCGCCTCCAAGGTATAAGGTTTTACAGCCGTTTGCACATCCCCAGAGTGCAGCTTCATACAACAGAAGGTTTGAAGGAGCAAGGCTTGAGTACTCCTTTACGGAGCCTGATAGATGATAGTTCATACGTCCGTTTGCGGTCAGCATAATTGACGTTGATATGATTTTATTCTCAAATACAGCATAAAAAACCTGACAATTATGAGACAAATCTTCGCAGATGCTTCTATAAAACTCAGGAGAAAAATAATAATATGAATCTGCGTTGTCTTTATCCATTGTGGCGTTGTAAATTTTACGGAAATCCTCAAAAATTTCGGGATAACGTCCATTATAGATTTTAATGGCGTTTTTCTGTGCTTTCCGTATTACATTACGATTTTTGCTTGTAATATTGGACCAAATAACCTCAGGGGAAGAAAGATCTAAAGCTACTGTGAGGCCAAGAGGTGTTATGTCGTAAAATTCTGACGCTGTGACATGGTTTTCTAAAACCGGGTGAAAACGTACAAATTCAGAAACAATATTGTTTCTGCAACACCACTTTTCGTATTCTATGTAAAGATTTTCGCAGCCTTCACCTTCAATCAGCCAACCGCCATAGCCATAAGGGGTGGAAAAATCAAAGTACGTATTTTCCTCAATAATTCCGCTGAAATAAGGAACCAGTGCAATATCCCTTTTCATAACGACATTGATTCCGCGAACATTATTGTCCTCGTAGAAAAATAAAAGTGGGTCACCATCACCATGTATTTTAAAGGCTTTAACATATCCCGAAAGCCAATAAACGTCATAATTCTGAAAAGAACGAACTACCGCATCCCATTTATCACTTTGCTCTAATGAAAATACATCTAACATAGGTAACTCACCTTTCTTGTCCCATAAATTCTCTTATAGCTGTAACTACGCGAAGCATATCATTTGTTGTATAACGCTGATCACATACAAGACTTAATTCTTCATTATAAAATTCTTCAACGTCACTTGTTAATTGGTGATACGGACTTTTTGGCCAGTGAACGGGACAGTATATTTCTTTCTGGATTAAGTGCCTACGCAATTCATCCCTGTTTTTAATTAATATAGGCACAAACATAGGACAGTCATTTCCTTTTAAAATCGGAAATACAGCAATATCGGAAAAAGCGTCTAAAAGGATTTTAGCATTCTCTCTCCGCTTTTTAAAGATGAGTTCTGTATCTAATTTTTTTGCCAATTCAATATCCCTTGGCGCAGCGGGTAAAATGTAAGTTCCTTCAAGCAATTCTTCAGCTTTTTGAAAAAGTGACAGATAGCTCTTGTCATTTGTTTTTCCATTTATGTAGTCCTCTTTTTCAAGCATTGCTTTTTGTCTGAGGGAAACATAGTCAGTAGGGGAGTTTGCATATAAAACATCATTTTTTAATCCCCATGCGAAACCGCCTGTCCAAAAACCTGCCCACTTTCGGAGACTTCCGAAATAGTAGTCAGCATCATCATATCTGGTTGAAAAAAGAGAATGTGTAACATCTCGGATAATTGTACCGCTGAATTTTCGTGAATCATTATGCTGATTATATCCGAAATAATCAATAACAAGTGTGGCGTCTGTATTTAAGGATAATGGCTTGTCTGTCTCCAATGCCGGGTAAAAAACAACCTTTATCCCATCTTCAATAAAAGGTTTTATCATACTGTCGCAACACCAGTCTGGTACGGCAACTGTCCTAAAAGTATTCTCCTTGATTATAGCCTTAAGTGCACTGCGACCGGAAATAAACCATTTGGTAGATGATGAAAAAAGATTATTGTTACCATTTGTAGGGATTTGCCAAAATTCACTTCCAATTTCATTTCGCATATTAATCTTCCTATCTGTTCAATCATCACTCATTCTATAATATAACTTTTTTAAAACGATGTCAAATATTTTCGGTTAAAATCAACTAAAAAAGCATTTTGTTGTTGACTAATTTGTGCAAATATACTATAATATAATAGTGGAATTTTGGGCGTATATGTTTGAAAAGCGCCCGATTGAGAGGAGTAGTAAAAATGAGTAACAGTGAAAAAATATGGCTTTCTTCACCAACTATGCACGGGGAAGAACAATCTTTTGTAAAAGAGGCTTTTGACACCAATTGGGTAGCTCCTCTCGGCAAAAATGTAACAGAATTCGAAAATGAAATGGCCGCTTTTGTAGGTGTAAAAGCTGCGGCGGCAATGACCGCAGGCACACACGCACTTCACCTTGCAGTGAAGCTTGCAGGTGTAAAGGAAGGGGACATCGTTATATGCTCCGACCTTACCTTTGCGGCAACGGTAAACCCTGTCAGCTACGAAAACGGAACTCAGGTTTTTGTCGATAGCGAGCGTGATACGTGGAATATGGATCCCGCTGCACTTAAGATTGCTCTTGAAAAATATAAGGGCAGGGTAAAGGCTGTTATGCTTGTACACCTTTATGGTACTCCTTCAAAGATTGATGAGATAAAGTCGCTTTGCGATGAATACGGTGTGATTCTTATCGAGGATGCGGCAGAATCACTTTCGGCTACATATAAAGGAAAGCAGACAGGCTCTTTCGGTAAATACAGTGCAGTCAGCTTTAACGGAAATAAGATTATTACTTCTTCAGGCGGGGGAATGTTTTTCTCTGATGATGAAGATGCCGTAGGGAGAGTTCGCTTTTTCTCCACACAGGCAAGGGAACAGGCACCTTGGTATCAGCACGAGGAAATCGGCTATAACTACCGTATGAGTAATATTGTTGCAGGTATCGGCAGAGGTCAGCTCCTCCACCTTGAAGAGCACAGACAGTTAAAAGAAGATATATACTTCCGCTATAAGGAAGGCCTTAAGGATTTGCCTGTGAGTATGAATCCTTACGAAGAATGTGCTGTTCCAAACTTCTGGCTCAGCTGTATGCTGATAGATGAAGAAACTATGGACAAGACAAATCCCGAAGAAATCCGCTTAGCTCTTGAAAAGGAAAATATTGAGGCTCGTCCCATCTGGAAGCCTATGCATATGCAGCCTGTATACGAGGGATATGATTTCATCACCGCAGGCGATAATGTTGGCGAGGATATTTTCAGACGCGGACTGTGTTTGCCCAGTGATATAAAAATGACGGACAGGCAGCAACAGAAG
>JAZLEL010000067.1:0-51787 GCA_045615265.1 Clostridia bacterium
ATAAACATACCGATAAATGTTGTTATAACAGATATTGGCATAGAAACGCCTATTACAAGAGCATTTCTGGCATTTCCGAGAAACAGGAAAAGAATAATCATTGCCAGCAAACCGCCGAGAATTGCACTTTTTGCAACAGAAGATATTGAATCCTCAATATAACTTGCCTGCTCCATCGTTATATTGTAGTTAAACTTAGGATGTTCTTTCTTTATATCCTCCAACGCTTTTATTACGCCGTTTACAACATCAACTGTGTTTGCATCGGATTCACTGCTTACTGATATGGAAATAGAATCTTCGCCATTAGTTCTTGAAATCGTAGTTTTATCAGCATATGTATCATTAATGGAACCAACATCTTTAATATAAATAACCTGTCCTTGAGGCGTTGTAAGAGGAACAAGACCTATATCGGATATTTTTTTGAATTCTCCTATCATACGCACGGCAAGGTCTTTTTTATTTGACTGCGTATTTCCCGCAGGAAGGTTATTATTTTGACCTGCGATTGAAGAAACAATATCCGTAAATGACATATTGTATCCATTAAGCTTTTCGGGGTCGACTTCAACTTCTATAACTCTATCCTGACCTCCGCTTATGTTTACAGATGCAACTCCCCCTGCTGATTTAATCCTGTGTTCAACATTATCCTCTATAAACTGCTTCGTCTGGATAATGTCATATCCTTCGTATGAAACAGACATCATAACAGATGCCATGGAGTTCATATCAAGCTTTAGTACCATGGGTTCACTTGCATCACCGGGAAGCATCATTGAAATCATATCGATATTATTTTCAATGGCATTTACTGCCTCATCGATGTCTGTGTTATTTGCAAACTGAGCCATGGTAACAGACATACCTTCCATCGACTGGCTCTGCATAGTGTCAAGACCTGAAACAGATGCAATGGACTGTTCAATGGGCTTTGTTATGAGATTTTCGATTTCCTCGGAGCCTACGTTTGAATAGGTTGTCATAACAACCGCCATCTTTAAATCCATTTCTGGCATAGCATCAATGGGAAGCATTGTAAGCGAATATGTTCCCAAAACTATCATTATAAGGATTACCATTGTAACGGCAATCGGTCTTTTTACAGACAATTCGTGTAATTTCATTAATATCCGCCCCTTTTACTCAACAATTTTGATTTTATTGTTCTTGTCGGACAGATATTCCTTACCCGAAACTATAATCTTATCCCCTTCTTTTACTCCTGAAACTATCTCGGTAAATTCATCAGTAGTGATTCCGGTGGTAACTTTCACTTTCTTTGCAGTATCATTCTCTGCTATATAAACATATTTTGCACCATCTTCAAATACTGATTCCGAGGGAACAACAAGTGCGTCAGCCGAATCACTGAGCGTAAGAGTAATATCAGCAAACATTCCGTCTTTAAGGGAAGCATCAGAGTTTTCAATAGTGATGCGGACATCGTACAGTCCTGTTTGTGTGTTTTTGGTGGGACTTGCAGTTGTAACAACACCTTCTAGTGTTTTTTCTGCGGAGCTTACTTCTATGATTGCTTTTGTTTCAAAATTAATTTTTGAGATAATTGATTCTGTAACATAAATCTGTGCATCTACACTATCAGTGTTTTTAATAGAGAAAACCTCTACCCCGGGGGTTACCATTTGTCCAGGATTTGCGTTTTTACTGGATATATACCCTGATATTGGAGCACGCAGTGTTGTATTATCAAGTGCATTTTGAGCAGCATCAAGAGAAGCCCTTGCTCCATTTAATCCTGCCTGCTCCGTAGCAGCATTAAGATTTATTTTAGCATTTTCAAATCTGGTAACCGCTGTATCGTATGCCACCTTACTTATTGCACCGCTATCATATAATACCTTTTGATTGTCGTGGTTAATTTTAGCGTTATTATATTCAAGCTGTGCTGTTGCAACGGCTGATTTTGATTGAGACATTGCTGATGTATACGCCGCATATGCCTGATTGTATTGGGTGAGATAATCAGTATTGTCTATCTGAAGGAGAACATCACCCTCTTTTACATACTCTCCCACTTCAAAAAATATACTTTTTGCAGTTCCGCTTACCTTTGCAGAAACACTGGTATGCTCAGATGCCTTAATCTCTCCTGTGTATGTAACTGTATCTTCGATAGTTTGCCTTTTTACTTCGGCTACGGTAACATTGGTCGCAGATACTTCAGATGAAGTTTTTTCAGTTTTTCCACATGAGGAAACCACAACAACCATAACAAGTATAAGCAATATTGCTGTCAACTTTTTTATTGTATTCATACTTCTCATTTCCTTTCCGCCATATAAAAGTTAGATACCAAGACCTATGCTGATTTCATACCTGTATTTTTCTACTGCAAGTTTGTAAGAAAGCTTGGCATTGTCTAGCTGTATTTTTGCGTTTGTAACGGTATTCATAACACCCACAAGTTGTGAATTTGTTATCATACCGATGTCGTACTGTATGACTGCAACATCATACTCCTGCTGGCGAATAGCAAGATTTTCCTGAGCAAGCATTAAAGAATCCTTTGAATCGAGAATGTTATTATATGTACTGTTTATAGAGATTGCTATCTGCTTTTTTGAATTATTGTAGGTAGCCTCAGCCTGCACCATAGCCTGATTTGCTGCAGAATGCTGAGAGGATGATGAACCTAGAAGAATGGTTGTATGAGTGTATCTTTCCGCTTGTAAATAGTTGGACTTTATCTGATATATATCATATCTGCTTTCCAGTGCCTTTTCTGTGTCATCCGCAAGGTCAGATGAAAATTCCTCATATTCTATATCATCTGTAAGTACAAAGCTTACATTATCTTCCTCAATTGACAAGCTGGCTGCCAGTGATTTTTTAGATAGTTCAAAGTTTCTTATATTTTTATTAAGCATTGCCTGTGTTTCATTTACTGAATATTGTGCATTTTTTACATCAAGCTGAGATACCATACCCAGCGAGAACTGAATATCGACATTTTTTTTATTGTTAAGTGCCAGCTCATATGCACTCTGGGCAGTCTTAAGCATCTCTTCACTGAACTTTACCGAATAATATGACTGTGTAACGGTATAGGAAGTACGGCTTTCAAGCTGCTTCTTTGAGAGGTTTGCACTCTCAACACCTATTTTTGCCTGTTCTACGTAATATCCCTGCTTGACGGCGGCATTTGCAAGTCCTGCCGGAAGGGGGATGGCACCTTTCATATTTCTCTGGTCTTTGTAAGCCTGTTCAAGTTGTCGCTGTGTGTTTTTAATTGCAGTGTCTGCACTTAAAAGAGCAGGGTCGTTTTGGGTTGCCATTTTTATAGCATCTTCAAGACTCAATGTATATATCTTGACATCTTCCTGTGCAGATGCTGTCACAAAAAGAGAAAACAGCATTATTACGCACAATACCAGTGGTATTATTTTTTTCCTCATATCTGTCATCCTTCCTCACTGTGTTAAAGACTTTCGCTTTGAACGATATTACATATTATACATAATATGATTATTATTTCAATACTTGTACAATCTTTTTTACAAATTGTTCATATGAATTTTTTCTACTTTATGACAAAAAAATACTGCATCGACATTTTAGTCAATGCAGTATTTTTTATTTAGAAATATTAACAATTTCGTATTCAAGAACCCCCATGGGTGCTTCTACCGCAACTACTTCACCAATCTTGTGTCCAAGAAGGGCACTTCCTACCGGAGATTCATCTGAAATCTTACCTTTCATAGGATCAGCTTCAGTGGAGCCTACGATGAAATATTCAGTGATTTCACCATCGTCAAGATCCTTAACACTTACTTTTGAACCGATAGATACAACATCTGTGGCAACACCGTCTTCATCAATGATTTCAGCATTCTTGAGCATATTCTCAATTTCAGAAATTCTTGCTTCTATTTCTGCCTGTTCGTTCTTCGCTTCATCATATTCGCTGTTTTCCGACAAGTCACCGAAGGACTTCGCAATCTTAAGTGCGGCAGTGTTTTCCTTTCTTCTGACATTTTTTAAATTGTCAAGTTCATCCTGAAGTTTAGTCAAGCCTTCGCTTGTAAGTAAAACTTTCTTTGCCATTACAGCACTACCTCTTTTCATTTTATCCTTTTAATATCTTTATATATTGCACACTTTTTTAATTATATTACTAAAATTTATCCCTGTCAAGCAAAAAAATTTTGTCTGCTTTTTTACTGATGTCAGTTTCCGCATTCCTTTCAGGCAAATATCCAAGCAAATTATAAAGCATCAACCCACTCTTTCCTCCCCATGCTTCACAAAAAGGAGCTATATTGCTGTCATAAACAGAAATTTCGTTTATCTTTATAACTTCTCCTGTGGATGAGGGAGAATTTGTCAGGTCAATTATCGGTATGCTTGGAAAATTTAAAACCGACTTTTCATCAGCACGGATAAATATTCTATCACCGCCAGAAACTTCTTTCAAATTTGGTATTCGCCTTATAATACATCCGTGCTTAAAATAAAGTTTATCCGCCATTTTACCTAAGGTTTCATTTGATATAACGGTAAAAAGTCTGGTTATTCCTAAAAGCGGAATTATAAGAGGAAACGCATCAGCAGGACTTGCACTTATATATACTTCTTCAAATGGAATCCTCATTGAATATTTTAAAGCAACCTGCCGACAGACATTTTCAATAATTGCGTGGACAGTTTTTTGCGATATATAATTAAAAGTTTTTGTTCGTTCATTAAACAGTTTATGTTCCACCTGCAAATGGTTTATAACAATATTTTCCTGTCCTGTTTGCTTTAAAAGCTTCTTAACTGCACTTCTGCGTGCTTTAATCTCGATTACGGGCATATTTTCATTAATTTCACTCAAAATGCTATGGTTAAAAGCCCGCTTTTTATCGGACACCTTTAAAATAATTGTTTTTTTCAAATAATTCACCCCTCCAGCGGAACAAAAGAAACTTTTCTATTATATTCCGCTGAAGGGGGCATTATCTCATTTCACTGTAATTTTGTCTTTAATTGCATCAAACTTTGCTTTTCCTATACCTTTAATCTTTTTAAGCTCATCGATAGTTTTAAATTTTCCGTTATTTGTTCTGTATTCAATTATATCGGCTGAAATTGCTTCACCTATTCCATCAAGCTTACATAATTGATACATGTCGGCAGTATTTATGTCAATCAAATCGGGATTGTTTTTCTCTTCTTTGTCGGTTGCTTTTGAAATTATAATTTCTTCTCCATCTTGAAGCTGCATCGCAAGGTTAATGTTTGAAAGATCTGCATCTTCAGTTTCGCCACCGGCAACTAAAATTGCATCTTTAATTCTGCTTCCGTACTTAAGCTCATAATATCCGGGGGCATTAACCTCCCCTTTTATATGTATTCCGACTATTTTTTCGTCTGCAACATCATTTGGACTTTTTTGTGAAAATATCATAATTCCAAGCAAAACAGCTATAATTACAAAAAACGAAATATGCTCAATTAATGACTTGTTCCTCATTTGTAAGCTCTCCTTTTGTATATTGCAAGGCTTTATCAGCGATATCGTTGATTTCTTTTCTTAAATCAAGATCATCTGTTGAAAGTGCGATTGAAATTATTTCCTCATAGCAACGCTTTGTTTCGCTGCTCCCTTTAGGATTACCTTTTACAATCTTATAAAGTGTTTTTGCCAAAGACAGATTATATTCGTCTTTTATAAGAGCTTTATGTGAAGCCTCTCTATATTCCTGTGCACTAAGCTCATATTCCCCGCACCCTGCATAAATTAACGCCTTTTCTTTAATGTTTTGCAGGTTTTCTTTATCACGCTCTATTGCCTTGTCAATCAGGTTTAGAGCTTCTTCGCCCTGAATATCTAATGCCCCTGCTTTTCTAATTGATGCAGCCGCCATACGGCAGCTTTCACTATCTGTCAGATTTATTGTAGCAGATACCTTGTATAGTTCGTATGATGATAAATAGTCCTTTCTCTCATATGCAAAATCTGCATTTATTTTTATAATAGCAAGCACCAGTAACACGCAGGAAATTACAGTTAACAGTGTGCTGACACAAACTGCTTTCTCGATATTATTCTTTTTTATCTCTAACTTTAAATTAGTTCCTGCTGCGTGCTCATTATAGGCACATATTCCAATCCAAAGTAATATGACAGTAAAATTTTCCCCAAACGGGAAAATCATTAATGCCAGAGTAATAAATAGCCCAACTAAGCTCTCGTAGGATTTAAGCTTTATAAAAAGGATTATATTCCTTATGATTATAAATAGAGAGCTTAAAAGCCCCAAAATGCCTGATGTTGCAAAAAGATAAGGTAAAAGCCCTACCCCAAGGGTTTCAGAATATTTTACCTCTAAAAAAACTTCTCTCTCATTCCAAAATCCTCCGCCTATACCAAAGATGTTACCAAAGGCATAGGAGAAAACATCCGAAAATGCTTTTCCTGCGGAATTTACTTTCATCCAGCAGATTATTACTGCGGTAAAAATAAGTATGCATAAGAAAGAGATTGAAAGAAAACCTCTTTCGGACTTGATTTTCCTTTTTGAAAGCAATAATGCAAAGAGCAATAACAGAAAAGTCCATGCTATAATACTTTCAGACATTACAAAAACAAACAACATCAAAAATGCTGACGTAAGCATAGCTATCTTGTAAAATTTGGGAGCTCCTTTTAAAAGATGCAGTGATAGCACAATACAAATCGCCATAAAAATCCCGAGTATGTTATTAGTACCCAGACCTCTGTCAAAAGGTTGTCCCCCTGCAACAGGCACAATGAAAAAGACCCAGTAAAAAATATTTATAACTGAGCACAAGGCACCCGAAAAGCATAACATATACATCAGTCTGCGGCGAATGCCTTCAGAAGAATTTTCCGCAAAATATTCAGCAGAAAAATTATAGAAGAGCGTAACTGCACCTAGCGCAAATATGTATATTAATTGACCTTCCTTACTGTCTGCCCATATTGAAGATATTACTGCGTAGGCTATTAACAAAACAAATGTCAAATTCTGTACAGATATATAAATCTTATTGTTTGTTTTTATTCTTAACACAAAAACTGTTCCAAGTATTGCAAACATAAGATACACTTCTGCACCTATTGGTAATAGTCCCAGAAACGATGGGGCTATTATAAGGAAAGCCGCCATCAGTATCTTAAAAAGAGCCAGACTCTTTTCTTTATTTATATTAAAAAGCATAACTGCACCACTTCTTAGTTATTATTTTGCTTCCTCATGGCTTTTTTCTACAAGGGAGGCAATTTCTTCTGTGAAATCCTTTACTTCTTTATCAGCACTTTTAGAGACATACATCAAATACTCAATATTACCCTCAGGTCCTCGTATGGGAGAAAAATCAAGCCCCAGTACCTTAAATCCGTTACTCTGTGCAAACATCACGACATCCTCAATAACCTCGCGATGAACACCAGCGTCCCTGACAACGCCCTTCTTACCAACCTTTTCACGACCTGCCTCAAACTGCGGTTTAATCAGTGCGACCAATTCTCCGCCTTCTTTCAGAAGCTTTTCTGCAACAGGAAGTACCAGTTTCAGAGAAATAAAAGAAACGTCTATTGACGCAAAATCAAGCTCTTCTCCAATATCCTCAGGCGTTACATATCTGATATTCGTACGCTCCATATTAACAACGCGCTCATCAGTACGCAGTTTCCATGCGAGCTGACCGTAACCCACATCGACAGAATATACCTTTTTCGCCCCATTTTGAAGCATACAGTCGGTAAATCCCCCCGTTGATGCACCGATATCCATAACTGTTAAGCCTTCAAGCTTTACAGGAAAGACTTCCATTGCTTTTTCAAGCTTTAACCCTCCGCGGCTGACGTATTTCAGTGTTTCTCCGCGGAGCTCAACCTTGTCTTTTTCCCCTACCTGCTCGCCTGCTTTATCCGCTTTTTGATTATTTATGTAAACCTTGCCCTCCATAATAAGGCTTTTGGCAAGATCACGTCCTGAAACCAGTCCGTTTTCAACTAAATATATATCAAGTCTTTGTTTCATTTCAGCATCCTTTCTACCTGAAGAGCAACCTGCTCTGGTGTAAAGCCGTACTTATCCTTAATATCTTCTATTGAACCATGTACAACAAACTCGTCCTCAAGTGCTTTTATACACATTTTGAAATCAAGGTTACGCAGTTTTGCCTCTCCTGCAAGCATTTCGCCCATACCGCCACGCCTGAGATTTTCTTCTATGCTAAAGAGGTTTCCGGTTTTTAAAGCACTTTTAAACACAGAATCAAAATCGATTGGCTTAAGAGTTCTTACATCGATAACTTCTGCCTCTATTCCTTTTGTTGAAAGAATTTCGGCTGCTGAAACTGCAAGGCTTACACTTTGTCCTTCCGACACAATTGTAACATTCTCACCTTCACGGATTACAGATGCCTTGGAGAGAACAAATTCTCCATTATTCTCCTTAAAATCACATTTTCCTTTAGGGTATCTTATTGCAATTGGGCCTTTATGTTCTTCTATTGCGTAATAAAGCATTTTTTCAAGTTCGCTGTAAGACGAGGGAGAAAGAAGAGTCATATTCGGAATTCCTGTAAGATAAGATATGTCAAACAACCCCTGATGCGTTGCCCCATCACCTGGCACAAGTCCTGCTCTGTCAACGGCAAATACCACATGATAATTTCCCAGAGCCACATCGTGGATAATATTATCATAGGCACGCTGAAGAAATGTAGAGTATACGGCTACTACCGCAACTCCACCGCCTGCTGCAATCCCCCCTGCAAATGTTACAGCGTGTCCTTCCGCAATTCCCACATCATAAAGTCTTTCAGGATACTTTTCTAAAAAGATATCAAGGCCGCTGCCTAAAGTCATTGCAGGAGTAATTGCTACAAGCTTTTTATTATGCTTTGCAATTTCACAAAGCTTATCGCCGAATACATTTGAAAAAGAGTCTGACTTACTTTGAATTTTACCTGTATTTTTCTCAAAGGGCCCTACTCCATGGTATTTCTGCGGCATAACTTCTGCCGGTTCATATCCTTTGCCTTTTTTGGTTATTACGTGTACCAAAACAGGCTCGTCAAGCCTGAGTGCACGCTTAAAAAGCTCCTCCATCGCAGAAATATCATGACCATTTACAGGTCCCAAATATGTGATGCCAAACTGTTCAAACAATAAATTAGGCTCAACGGCAGACTTAACAAGCTTTTTAATTTTTTGAAGTGCGTTCATAATTTTTTTGCCGCCGCCGGGGAGTTTTTGAATTTTATTTACAATATTACGTTTAGATTCAGTGTAAGTTGTATTTGTCCTGGCACGTGAAAGCAACGTAGAAAATGCACCCACATTTTCCGCAATCGACATCTCATTATCATTAAGAATGATAAGCAGTTTTGTTTTTAGATTCCCAATGTTATTGAGTGCCTCAAAAGCAAGACCGCCTGTAAAAGCACCATCGCCTATAACCGAAACAATATTATGAGATTCCGCTTTTATTTTTCTTATTTGAGCAAGACCCAGAGCTGTTGAAAGCGATGTTGATGCATGTCCTGTATAGCAGGAATCAAACTCGCTTTCATTCGGATTGCAAAATCCGCAAAGACCTCCAAGCTGCCTTATCGTGCTAAGGTCATTCCCTCTCCCTGTAAGTATTTTATGAACATATGACTGATGCCCAACATCCCATACAATTTTATCTTCGGGAGTATTCAGCACACGGTGAAGTGCAACCGTTAATTCGACAACACCAAGGTTGCTTGCAAGGTGTCCTCCGCTTTGAGACACGCTGTTAATCAGCAAACCACGAATTTCTTCGCACAACACCGTAAGCTGATTTGAATTGAGCTTTTTTATGTCGGACGGATATTGAATTTTATCAACATACTTATACATAAAAATCCCCGTTCCACCGGTTTTACCCGGTCCTTTTATATTCTTAGTTTTTCGGCAAGTTCACCGTCAGGCTTAACAAACGCCGTGCTGTATCCCTCGTAAATTACCATTCCTGCCCTTGCCCCGTTAGGCTTTTTAACATGGCTTACCGGACAGTAGTCTACTTCTACGTAAGGAGCATTTTTACCTTTTGAATAAAATGCTGCTATTGATGCGGCAACTTCAATAACGTCATTCGGGAAATCTTCTCCCATATACTTTACAAGAGTGTGCGAGCCTGCGATATTTTTCGTATGAAGCCACAAATCACGGCTTCTGCTCATTTTTAAAGTAAGCATATCATTTTGTATATTATTCTTGCCCACATATATTGTGTAGCCGTTATATTTAAATTCATGAGGTTTTCCTTCCGGTGGGTTCTTACCCTTTTTGTTTTTGGAAGAATCTCCCTTTACATATCCGTAAGATACCAACTCTGCACGTATCTGTGAAAGTTGACTGGGCGTTTGTGCTTCAGAAAGACTGTAAAGCACTGATTCAAGGTATTCAATCTCCTTGACAGTTAATTTTATCTGCTCTGAGGCATAAATTTCGGTATTTTTCGCCTTTTTGTACTTTGTATAGTATCGGGTGGCATTTTGAGAAGGCGATAGTTTTTCATCAAGTTTAATTTCTATTTCATCAGCATTCTCATCATAGAAATTTTGTGCAATAAGCTTCCTGTCACCTTTATTCATTCTATAAAGATTGGCCGTTATCAAATCTCCGCAAATTCTAAGATACTCTCTGTTTTCAGCCTCTTTAAGCTCCGCTTGTAAAATATTGAGCTTTTTTTCAGCACGTTTAAGATTGTTTGTAATAACCTTGGTAATTGCCGCACTTCTGTCATTCATACGTGCATTCATATCACGCATATAATAAAATTCGCACGCCGCCTTATTAACACTTTCTGCACGAACAATTTTTGCTCCCGATTCATACTGTTTAATCTCAAAAGGAGCAAAATCCATGACCTTCTTTGCATCTTCGGAATAGATTACGCAAGGACTAAAATTCTGAGCTTCAGCTGCTTTAAAAAGCAGGAAAAGTTCATTTGCGATTCTTTCAATCTGATTGTTTTCCAATTCACCTATAACAAGCTTTCTGCTGCCACAGGCACGATACACACATTCTCCTGAAAGAAGCGGGCTGATTCCCATTACCCCGTCAGTAATAGCCCTATCAACCTCCCTGCCCTCTGGAGATTCGTGGAGAAGCTTCACATAATCCGCTGCCACAGCAGTTTCGGGGTTAAGCCTTCCCGAATCCGGGGGCATCATATAGATAAGACCAGGCAAAATATTTCTCACAGAGCTTACTGTTAAGTCAATATGCTTTACAGAGTCTATAATACGTCTGTTTTCATCAAGAAAAATAATGTTACTGTTACGCCCCATCGCTTCGCACACAAGATGCCTTGTAGTAAGGTCACCAAGCTCGTTTCGGCAGGAAATTTCCACATTCACCGCTCTTTCAAACCCCAAGCGTTTTACAGATTCAATTCTACCACCTGTAAGATGTTTACGAAGAAGCATACAAAACATAGGTGGTGACAAGGGGTTTTCCTTGTTTTCCTCGACCAGGTGTATTCGGGCATTCGCACTGCTGGCACTTATAACAAGCTTTTTATTCCCTGCTTGTCCTTTTAACATCAGCAAAATTTCATCACGCTCAGGCTGGTGTATTTTTTCAATTTTAGCACCCTCAAGCTGAGAATTAAGCTCATAGGCTATTGCACCAAGTGCAACTGCATCAAGCGGCATACATATCTCTCCAAGTTAAGATTAGTCTTTTAATTATAGCATAGATTAGTCTTGTTTGCAACTGGAAAATAACATATTAACCTCATCTATAAATTTTCATTGATTAAATGAAAGCTTAGTGGTATAATTTTAATAAGAAAGAAGGTTGATGTATATGAAAAAAATTGTTTCTTTACTGGTTATTATAGCTATGCTTTCTATATCCTTTGCCTCATATGCGTTGGATATTCAAAGTGCATATTCTACTTTTAAAGCAGAACATCCTCAATTTGTTAATTCACTTATTAACGGCGGAATTCCCGAAGCAACAATTATTGCCTTCATTTCTGATGTTAATGATTATCTGACTGAAATGAATTCTTATACCCCTGTGACAAAAGATAATTTTGAGACCTGTGCTATCGAGGCAATATCAGCGGTTTCCTCCCGTGAAGCATATTACTCACTTCAGGATTCTCTTATCATACTTTATCCAGATGCAATCAGGCTTGCCCTTACTGAAAATAAAGTTCATGATGATTTAAAACCACTCGTAGCAACCATTAAGAAAATACTTTTCCCCGATGATAATCCGGGAGGTGGCGGAAACGGCGGGGGTGGTAATGATACCACAAAGCCGGAAGACCCTAAAGAAGATGAAAAGGAAGATAACGATACCAAGGAGCCTGAAAATCCAAACCGTTTTACAGATATTGACTCCGCACACTGGGCATATACACCTGTAAGTTATTTGTCAGATAATTTTATCCTCAATGGTTATCTTGACGGCACATTTAAGCCAGAAAGCAACATCACTCGTGCTGAATTTGCAAAAATTATTGTATCTGCAAACAACGTGCTTGATGATAAGGCAACATCCTCATTTAACGATGTTTCCGCTAATGATTGGTATTACCCCTATGTTTCCACTGCCTATAAGCTTGGATACATCACTGGCTATCCCGATGGAAACTTCTCTCCTGACAGTTATATTACACGTGCGGACATATGCACTATTGTAAACAGAGTTCTTAGGGCATCATTTAGTAATAAACCCTCATTCACCGATGACAGTTTAATTCCGTCATATGCAAAAGATTCTGTTTACGCACTCGCATCAAAAGGAATTATTAACGGCTACACAGACGGAACATTTAAGCCAACAACATTCGCAACACGTGCTCAAACGGCAAAAATTATTTATACTGCATTCTTTCAAAAATAAGGAGTGAAAACCATGTCAAACATTCCTACTGCTCATATAAAAGCAACTGAGGATGCTTTTGCTCAGACAGTGCTTATGCCTGGGGACCCCCTTAGAAGTGAATTTATAGCAAAAAATATGCTCGAAGGTGCAGTTCTTATAAACAATGTACGTTCAGTTAAAGGATACACAGGAACATATAAGGGAAAAAGAGTGTCTGTTATGGCAAGCGGTATGGGTATGCCATCTATTGGGATATATAGCTATGAGCTTTTTAACTTCTTCGGTGTTGAAAATATTATTCGTGTAGGCACGGCAGGTTCCCTTGACAAAAATATAGGGCTGAGGGATATTGTTCTGGCGATAGGTGCATCTACAAACTCTTCATATGCATCGCAGTTTTGTCTTAACGGAACTTTCAGTGCAACCGCATCGTATAACCTTTTAAAATGCGCTTATGAAACGGCTTTATCAAAAAATGCAAAATGCCATATAGGAAATGTTCTTTCTTCCGATAATTTTTATAATGCCGATACTTCTGCGAACGAAAAATGGATTGCAATGGGAATTAAATGTATAGAAATGGAGGCGGCTGCCCTTTATATGAATGCCGCCCGTGCAGGGAAAAATGCACTTGCAATCCTTACTATTTCGGACAATATTATAACAGGTGAAGCCACAACTGCTGATGAGAGGCAGACGGCATTTACCGATATGATGGAAATTGCACTTGAAACTGCAATAAAAATATGAGGTTCTTTTGAGCCTCATATTTTTATGCTTACATCACCGCTTATAAGCTTTTCTATTATTCCGTTTTCTTTTTCTACAACAAGAGAATAATCGTTATCGATTGCAAGGGCTTTTGCCCTTTCTTCTCCCCCGTTGTTTAAAATCATAATTTCTTCATTTATTATAAACGAGCGTTCCCTGTATTCCTGAAGAAGTTTTTCTCTTTCAGGATTCATATAAATTTTCATAAACTCATTAAGAAATTCTACAATTACCTTTTCCCGCAGAAAAGGTTCTCTCTTTTCAAAAACTGCCCCTGCTCTGTCTTTTATATCTTCGGGGAAACCTTTTTGGGGTGGCAGCACATTTATTCCTACACCTAAAACCAAGTATTCGCCTACACCCTCAGTCAGTATCCCGCATACCTTTCTTTTGTGGATATATATATCGTTTACCCATTTTATCAGGGCCTTCTCGCCCGTCAACCGTTCAAAAACACGTGCTGCACATACCGCTGCATCAGTAGTAACTAAGAGCGGATTTTGTTTTTCGGAGGGTTTTAGGAGAATGCTCATATAGATTCCTGTCGCATTTGGAGAATGAAAGCTTCTGCCTAATCTTCCCCTGCCTGCCGTCTGCTTTTCTGCAATAAGCACGGAAAACTCATCGATTCCTTTTCGTGCAGCCTCTTTCATTATTGTATTGGTTGAGGAAACGCACGATTTTACTTTTATACTATACGCACTGCAACACAGTGCTTTTTTTATATATTTTTTAGAGATGATATTGAAAAAAAGCATTTTCAAGCCCTCCTTATGGATAATAATATCATATACCTCCCTATTAGTCAAAACAAAAACTGTAATAAAGCCCGTACTTTCCTCATACAATGTACCAAAACATACAAGTATGGAGGAATAAATATGGAGCAGTACAAGATATACAACGACATTGCCGAGCGAACACAGGGCGATATTTACATTGGTGTTGTTGGTCCGGTAAGAACGGGAAAATCAACATTTATAAAACGATTTATGGATTTATTGGTGCTTCCCAACATTGAAAATGAGCATATCCGCTCTCGTGCAGTTGATGAGCTTCCCCAAAGCGGGGCAGGAAAAACAATAATGACAACCGAACCGAAATTTATCCCCAATGAGGCGGTAACAATTAATCTCACTGAAAATGCATCATTTAATGTACGTATGATTGACTGTGTAGGCTACTGCGTAAACGCAGCACAGGGACATACTGAAGAAGGACAGCCCCGCATGGTTACAACACCATGGTTTGAAGAGGATATTCCATTTGACAAGGCGGCTGAAATCGGTACTGATAAAGTTATCCGTGAACACAGTACAATTGGTCTTGTTATAACAACTGACGGAAGTATATGCGACATACCCAGATACGAATATGTTTCTGCCGAGGAGAGGGTTATAGCAGAGCTTAAAGAAATCAACAAGCCTTTTATAATTCTTCTCAATTCCGCAATGCCCGAAAGTGACACCGCAAAAAATTTAAAGGCAGAGCTTGAAAAAAAGCATGGTGTTCCCGTTTTCCTGTTCTCATGTGCTGATATGAATATTGATGACATAAATTCAATAATGCAGAACGTGCTCTTTGAATTTCCGCTTAAGGAATTGGGAATTAATCTTCCAGGATGGATTGATGCACTTTCTCAAGACCACTACTTAAAAGCATCGATTTACGAATCGGTACGAAGTGCGATAAACGGCGTACATAAGCTTAGTGACATAAATTCCGTTGCACCGATACTTTGCGAAAACGAGTATCTTTCTTCTGCAAGAATCAGCGATATTTCTCTTGGTAAAGGCACCGCACTTATACAAACAGAGGCCGTAGAGGGACTTTTCTACAACGTATTGGGCGAAACAACCGGATTGGAAATAAGAAATGACGAAGAACTTGTTTCTATGCTTTGCTCCCTCTCAGAAGCAAAGAGAGAGTACGACAAAATTGCCAATGCATTGGCACAGGTACGGCAAACAGGTTACGGAATCGTTTCTCCCGGAATCGAGGAGCTTTCACTGCGTGAACCTGAAATTATCCGCCAGGGCGGAAGGTATGGAGTAAGGCTTCGTGCAAGTGCTCCCTCAATACATCTTATCCGTGCAGATATTGAAACGGAAGTAAATCCGATTGTCGGCAGCGAAAAGCAATCAGAAGAACTGGTTCACTATCTTCTCAGTGAATTTGAAAGCGACCCTGCAAAAATATGGGAGTCAAATATATTTGGTAAATCTCTTCACGAGCTTGTAAATGAAGGCCTTCAGACAAAGCTTTCAAAAATGCCTGACGATGCAAGAGGTAAGCTTCAGGAAACATTACAGAGAATTATAAATGAAGGAAGCGGCGGACTTATTTGCATTATATTATAACTTCTTCATATAAAAAACATCATACGGATTATTCCGTATGATGTTTTTTTGTTATCTTTCTAATCGCAATCGAAATTAATATTGCAAATACTGCCCCAGACAGTCCCCCCAGCACATCTATTATAACATCACTTAACTGGGCACTGCGACCAGGCACAAAACTTTGATGAAACTCGTCACTGCATGAATATAGGGCAACACATACCACAGAATAAGCTAGCTGCTTTATTCCATAAACCTTATACTCACCAAAAAGCAATGCTATTAAAAAACCTAAGACTGCGTAAATAGCAAAATGTGCCCCCTTGCGGACAATACTATGAAATGCTATGGAAATTTCATTTATTTCTGCTTCCGAAAAAGCATCACGCACATCAAAAAATCTGATAATACTTACTATGAAGCCTGCGCTTAATCCGGAGGATTCCTTCGCCTCTTGTGATGACAAAAAGAATATCGTACTCATACAGGTTACCAGAAGTATCCATAAAATTATTTTTTTAATCATACTCATCTCTCCCGATGATAAATATGATATACCTAAATGAAGAAAAAGTCAACTGACCTTTTTAGTCCTCCATATGCTTTCCTAAAAAGCCTGCTGCACTTTGGCAAAGTTTCTTCTCAACTTCTCCTACGGGCATATTTTCCTTGTCCGATACCATCATAACACTTCCAATTGTATCGCCTTCGCTCACAATAGGAGCAACAACACCTGCAAAATATTTTTCCGAGCCGTCAACTACGGGCACACCTGCATTTTCTCCTGCCTCAACAGCAAAGATGATTTTCTTTTCCATCATCTTTTCAATATCTTCGCTAATACGCTTTTCAACGAGTTCTTTTTTGGGTGCACCTGAAACGGCTATTACGCTGTCTTTGTCAGTAATTACTACCGGAAGTCCGCTTGTTTTAGCAAGTGTTTCTGCATAACCTGCGGCAAATTCTCCAAGTTCGCCGATAGGAGAGTATTTTTTGAAGATTACCTCTCCGTCACGCTCGGTAAATATTTCCAGCGGGTCTCCTTCACGGATTCTCATAGTTCTTCTTATCTCTTTAGGTATAACTACACGACCAAGGTCGTCAATTCTTCTTACAATTCCTGTTGCTTTCATTATATAAATACTCCTTTTGGTTTGATTTTACAAGACTATTGTGTGCAAGGTAGGAATTTTTATGTAATGAAAAATTTGGTATAAATTTTGTAAAAACTATTTACAAGTTTTTACAAAATATGCTATAATCTGTACATAAGAAACCATACATATATGGTTTTAGAAAAAATATTGGAGGGAAAAAAATGGAAAAGTTCTTCAAATTGAAGGAAAAAGGTACTAATGTACGTACCGAAATCATTGCAGGTATTACAACATTCCTTGCAATGGCTTACATTCTGGCGGTAAACCCCGGTATGTTGGGCATCATTCCTGATGGTCCCGGTCCTGCTGCTATATTCATGGCAACAGCATTATCTGCAGCAATTGCTACAATCTGTATGGCATTTTTTGCAAACTATCCCGTAGCTCTCGCTTCTGGTATGGGACTTAACGCATTTTTCACTTACACTGTATGTCTTGGTATGGGATATTCGTACAAAGTTGCTTTGACAGCTATCTTGATTGAAGGTATCATTTTTATGATTCTTTCTATCTTCAAGTTTAGAGAAGCACTGGTTAACAAAATCCCCAAAAACTTAAAGCTTGGTATCACAGCAGGTATTGGTCTTTTTATCACAATCATTGCACTTATCAATGCAGGTGTTGTTGTTAATAACGATTCCACCTTGGTAGGTCTTGGTAACTTAGGCTCACCTCAGGTTGTTCTGGCAGTTGTTGGTCTTCTCATTATAGGTGTTCTCCACCACTATAAAGTTAAGGGCGATATATTGATCGGTATTCTTGCAACTTGGGTTCTTGGTATCATTACAGAATTAATTGGTTGGTATGTTGTGGATATTGAAGCAGGCGTATATTCTTTGATTCCAACTCTTTCTTGGGATTCAATCAAGGCTAACTTTGCAGCTCCTGCACTCTTCCAGTTTGATTTCGGATTTGTTGCAAAAAACTTTATGTCTTTTGCAGTTGTAATGTTCACATTCCTTTATACTGATATCTTCGATACAGTTGGAACGCTTATCGGCGTTGCATCAAAGGGTAATCTTCTTGACCAAGAGGGCAAGCTTCCCAACGCAAGCGGTGCGCTCATGGCAGACGCCGTTGGTACAGTAGCAGGTGCATGCCTTGGTACATCTACTGTTACAAGCTATGTTGAATCAAGTGCAGGTGTAGCTGCAGGTGGTAGAACAGGTCTTACAGCTTTAACAACAGGTATTCTGTTCCTTATTGCTATACCTTTTGCTCCTATTTTCCTTGCAATCCCCGGTTTTGCAACAGCTCCCGCTATGTTGTTTGTTGGACTTCTTATGCTTTCAGCAGTAACGCAGATGGATTTCGACGGTGACGTTGCTGATGCTATCGGTGGTTTCCTTGCAATTGTTATGATGCCTTTCGCATATTCTATTGCAACAGGTATTATGTTTGCTATGATTTCATGGGTAATTCTTAAGATCTGTACAGGCAAGATTAAGGATATATCCCCCATAATGTGGATTTCAGTTGCATTGTTTGCAATTTATATTGCAACACAGATTGCATAACATAAAATTAAGACAACAAAAATCCGTGTCACCTCAGTGACACGGATTTTTTTATTTATACTGATTAATTTTTAAGACTATGCATAGGAGCAGGGATTCTGCCTCCTCGCTCTATAAATCTGGTGCATCCGTACTGATTTACAGGCATTACAGGGCCTGTTCCCAAAAGTCCACCGAATTCAACCACGTCCCCTACCTTTTTACCAGGCGCGGGGATAATCCTAAGTGCCGTTGTTTTAGTATTTATTACACCGATTGCAACCTCGTCAGCAAGTATTCCCGAAATAGTTTCTGCAGACGTATCTCCGGGAACAACAACCATATCGATACCAACGGAGCAAACACAGGTCATTGCCTCAAGCTTTTCAAGGGAAAGCGCACCGCATTTAACTGCGTCAATCATTCCTGCATCTTCGCTGACAGGAATAAACGCACCGCTTAATCCACCCACGTATGAAGATGCCATTACTCCGCCTTTTTTAACAGCATCATTAAGTAGTGCAAGTGCTGCCGTTGTACCGGGTGCACCACATTTTTCCACGCCAATTTCCTCAAGAATATGTGCTACACTATCGCCGATTGCAGGGGTTGGTGCCAAAGAAAGGTCAACTATACCTGCCTGTGCCCCAAGTCTTTGTGCGGCTTCACCTGCTACAAGCTGTCCCATACGGGTAATCTTAAACGCAGTCTTTTTAATAGTGTCTGCAACTACGCCAAAATCTTCGCCACGCACTTTTTCAAGAGCTTTTTTTACAACGCCCGGTCCGCTTACACCTACGTTTATTACACATTCGCCCTCTCCTGTACCATGAAAGGCACCTGCCATAAAAGGATTATCCTCAACAGCGTTTGCAAAAACAACAAGCTTTGCACATCCAAAACCGTCACGGTCAGAGGAAAGCTCGGCAGTTTTCTTTATAATTCTGCCCATCTGCCTAACGGCATCCATGGAAATACCTGCCTTTGTTGAGCCAACATTCACGCTGGAGCATATTTTATTCGTTGTACAAAGTGCTTCGGGAATAGTTTCTATAAAATCATATTCACCCTTTGTATATCCCTTTTGTACGAGTGCGGAATAACCACCTATAAAATTAACACCTGTTGTATCGGCAGCACGGTCAAGTGCTTTTGCAAACTTTATATAATCACCGCACGCTGAACCAACAATAGATATTGGTGTTACAGAAATACGTTTATTTATGATAGGTATACCGAACTCTTTCTCCAGCTGTTCGCCAACAGGAACAAGCCTTTCTGCAAGTCGGGTAACCTTATCGTATACACGCTGTGCCGCGATTTCAGAATCCTCCCCTATACAATCAAGCAGAGAAATTCCCATTGTAATAGTACGGATGTCAAGGTGCTCATTATCTACCATATTAATGGTTTCCATTATTTCAAAAGGATTTATCATTATATTCTCTCCTTTCCTTAGATTCTGTGCATAGAATCAAAAACAGTTTTATGACGCACCTGAATTTTCTGACCGAGCTTTTCACCCAGAGCCTTCAATTTATTCACTGCTTCGTTAAAAGGTATTTTTGATGATTCCATATCTACAATCATAACCATTAGAAACTGGTTATCGTAGGTTGTCTGCGATATGTCAATAATATTAATTTCATGTTTAGCAAGTAGCGCACTTACCTTGGCGATAATGCCTACTGAATCCTTGCCCATGACAGTAATTACAGATTTCAAGTGTATTCCTCCATATTCTTTTATACTAAAATAAAGCCATGCAGTTATTATAACACTGCATGGTATAAAATTCAAGTCAATTAGTCTTATTTTTTAACTCATCAATACAACCGCTGCAAACATTTTTTTCGTGGTATATAAATATATCTTCCTTGCTTCCGCAGAAAATACATGACGGGTTATATTTTTTAAGTACAATACTCTCCCCTTCAACGTAAATCTCCAGCGGGTCACGCAGCGAAATATCAAGAGTCCTTCTAAGTTCTATTGGGAGAACAATTCTTCCAAGCTCATCAACCTTGCGGACAATACCTGTGGATTTCATTAAAACATCTCCTTCCAAAATATTACAATTATAATATAACAGACTTTGTGCGTAAGGTCAACAGATATAATGTTAATATTTTATGAATTTCGACATATTTTTTCTTTCAGCCAAAACTGCGGTGTTGCTTTTTTCCCTATGTTATGATATAATTTTCAGGTAAGCTCTTATACACTTTAAAAGGAGGATTTTATATGATTAACAAGGATAAACTTAAAGGATTTTTGGCAGGCGCGACGCTTGCAGCTATTCTTTGCTCTACAACGGTTTTTGCGGACAATATTTCAAAAACGGTGACAGCCGTATACAACAATATTAAGATTATGATTAACGGAGAGGAAATTGTCCCCAGAGATACAAACGGAAATGTTGTAGAACCATTTATTATAGACGGAACAACCTATCTCCCCGTTCGTGCTATTGCAACAGCACTCGGTCAAGAGGTAAACTGGGACGGAAATACTAACAGTGTTTACATAGGAAAACTGCCCGACGGGAAAGATGGATTTCATGTAGATAGCGATACTTTGAAACCTTTCTCCAAAAAAGAACTTCTTTCAATAAACTCAACACCTGTAAACGGCGGTATATTCAATTTCTATATCACCAATAACGCAATTGATGAATATATGAGTTACAGTTGTGATAACTATTCACCCTTCGGCACATTACAGACTCTTACAATTGAATCTGTTCCTGCTGCAAAGTTCCATACGGAACAAGCACGTGAAAACATTAAATTTATTTATTCTGTATGCGATGATGCCCAAAAGACAGGATTTGCAAAAAATGCAGACGTTATAGAAGAAGTTGAACAAGAATGGAAATCATATATAGACCAAATGGGAGGTAAGGAAGCACTCTCTGCTTTTGCGGAGGAATGTTCCATTACACTTAACGATTTGGAGATTTTAGCGAGAAAAACATTTTTGTCAACACTTTATATAGAAAAAATGTATGAAAGCAAGCTGGAAGAAATATATGATTCGGAAGAATCCATAGATAATCTCAGCAAAAACTTCATTACAGCGAAGCATATCCTTGTTAAGGACGAAGCACTGGCAAAAGAGATAATAAGAAGACTTAATAAGGGCGAAAAATTCGATGAACTTATGAAAGAGCATAATATTGACGCAGGTGCAACGGAGTCGGGATACACCTTTACATATGGCGAGATGGTTGAGCCTTTTGAAAAGGCTGCATTTTCCCTTGAGGAAAACACCTATACAAAGGAGCCTGTTAAATCCGAATTTGGATACCATATTATATACCGCATTCCCGTGAATGAAACGGAGCTATCCAATGCTATTGATAACCAAATACATATGCTTGCAACGGAAGCTACGAACAATTATTTTACCGAACTTTCAGAAAAGGCATCTGTAACATACACATCTCAATATGAAAGATATATTACAACTATAAAATAAGGACTATACATTATGGCAATAAAAAAATCAGTATTACCCACTATCCCTGTACGAGGGTTTGTTATATTTCCCAAAACAGTGTTTCACTTTGATGTAGCACGTGAGAAAAGCAAAAACGCTGTTTTAAAGGCAGTTTCATCTGACGGTCTGATATTTCTGGCAGCACAGAAAGACGATATGATTGAAGAGCCTAAAGAAAGCGATGTTAATACTTTTGGTATTATTGCAAAAATTAAGCAGATTTTAAAATTGCCTGACGGCTGCCTCAGAATCTTAGTAGAAGGCGAATCAAGAGGCAAGCTTAACGGCTCGTTTGTAAAGGATTTGCTTTATGAGGGTGAAGTAACCTATAAAAATTCCTCTGTCCGTGATTTGTCAACGGAGGAATATTCGGCTTTCCTCAATCAGATTCATTATCTTATTAATAACTACATTGAATTAAATCCTAAACTTGGCAATGAAAATTTCCTTAAAGACCTTCCGGAAACTAATCCATCAGAATTTTGCGATAGCATTGCTTCAAACATCCTTCGTGACAACAATGATAAGCAAACACTCCTTGAAACTCTCAACGTAAAAAAGAGACTTCTTAATCTTATAGACATTATGACAAAAGAAGTTAAAATTCTTGATATTGAGAGTATAATTGCAGCTAAAGTAAAACACCAGATGGATGAGCATAATCATGAATACTATCTTCGTGAACAGCTTAAAGCAATTCATGAAGAGCTTGGCGATGATAAAGATGACGAGATTTTTGAACTTAGGGAAAAAATTGAAAGCATACCGCTCCCTGACGAGGTTTATAACAAAGCTTTAAAGGAACTGAGAATATTTGAAAAGCTCTCTCCCACCTCCCCTGAAAGCAACATTTCAAGAAATTACCTTGACCTTATCTGCTCACTTCCGTGGGATACCTATACCGAGGAAACAAATAACCTTGACGATGCACATAGGATTTTAGAGCGTGACCATTATGGTATGGATAAGGTTAAAAAAAGAATAATCGAACAAATTGCAGTAATTAACAGAAGCAAAAATCCATCAGGCAGTATACTGTGCCTGCTTGGCGCTCCCGGTGTGGGAAAAACCTCTATCGCAAAATCTATTGCCGAAGCGACAGGTAGAAACTATGTAAGAATAAGTCTTGGCGGAATGAAAGATGAGTCTGAGCTTAGAGGACACAGAAAAACATATGTAGGTGCGATGCCCGGAAGAATTGTAAATGCCTTAAAACAGGCGAAGTCTTCAAACCCACTTATTCTGTTGGATGAAATTGATAAAATAGGCTCAGACTATAAGGGGGACCCTGCATCTGCTCTCCTTGAAATTCTTGACGGTGAACAGAATGTCTCATTTAGAGATAACTACCTTGAAGTCGGGCTTGACCTTTCAAAGGTATTATTCATAGCTACGGCAAATGATTTATCAACAATCCCCTCTCCTCTTCTGGACAGATTGGAAGTTCTTGAGCTTTCCAGCTATACTGCGGAGGAAAAATTTAACATAGCAAAAAAACATCTTATTCCAAAACAGCTTTTAAAGCATAATTTAGATAAGAAATCATTAAAAATTTCTGACAGTGCCATAAGAGAAATTATCCTCTCATACACACGCGAAAGTGGTGTGAGAAAGCTGGAGAGGGAAATCGCCGCAATCTGTCGAAAATGCGTTGTTAAACTGTCCGAAGGTGAAATTTCAGTATCTATAACTCAAAAAAATCTTAAAGATTTTCTGGGTGCAAAAAAATATACAGATACCACTCTTTCTTCCTCTTTGGAAGTAGGGCTTGTAAACGGACTTGCGTGGACCCAGACTGGCGGCGAAATGCTTCAATGCGAGGCTGTTGCACTTCCCGGAACAGGAAAAATACAAATCACAGGAAAGCTTGGCGATGTGATGAAAGAATCTGTTCAGGCGGCAATATCCTTTGTTCGTTCAATAGCACACACTCTTGAAATAGAAGCTGATTTCTATGAAAAAAAGGATATACATATTCACTTCCCTGAAGGCGCAATTCCAAAGGACGGCCCCAGTGCAGGAATAACGGTTGCAACTGCTGTTGCGAGTGCCCTGTCGGGATATCCCGTCCGCGGCGATATTGCAATGACGGGTGAAATTTCCCTGCGTGGAAGAGTCCTGCCGATAGGTGGGCTTAAAGAAAAATCTCTTGCAGCATACAGAATGGGTATCCGTAATATAATTATTCCTGAAGGAAACCTTAAGGATTTAGAGGAAATTCCTGAGGAAATAAGAAGTGCTATTTCTTTTCATCCGGTAGAGCATTGCAATGAGGTTATAAAGATGGCACTCTGCTTTAAAAAAGAGAAAAAGAAAACACAATTAACTTTAGGAGAGGAAAGGAGTATAGTATATGAATATTCACAATGTTAATCTTACTATATCTGCTGTATCTCCTAAGCAGTATCCTGATACAACTTTTCCCGATATCGCATTTGCAGGGCGAAGCAATGTAGGAAAAAGTTCATTCATTAATAAAATGCTTAACCGCAAAAGTCTTGCAAGAACGAGTTCAAAGCCAGGCAAAACAGCAACAATAAATTTTTACAACATAGACGACACAATTAACTTTGTAGATTTGCCCGGTTACGGTTACGCTAAGGTAAGCAAGGATGAAAAGAAAAAATGGGGCAATATGATTGAAAAGTATCTTGACACCCGTGAAACTCTTGCCTGCACAGTACTTTTAGTAGATGCACGCCATAAGCCTACAAATGATGATTTAATTATGCTTAATTACATCAGAGAAAGGCACGGCTTTGCATTTGTTGTTGCTACTAAGTGCGACAAAATTCCTAAAACTAAGCTAAACGACCATTTGGACGAAATTTATTTTACATTGGAGCTTGAAGATGATGATATTATGATGCCGTTCAGTGCTGAAACCGGTATGGGCAGTGAAGAAATATGGGAAGCCATAAAAGAATTGTGCGAAGTTGAATAATTTTACACAATCTTAAAAATATTATAAATGAGGTGTATGAAAATGAAATTTGAAGGAACAAAAACAGAGAAAAACCTACTTGCAGCATTTGCAGGAGAATCACAGGCTAGAAATAAGTATACTTACTTCGCTTCTGTGGCAAAGAAAGAAGGCTATCAGCAGATTGCTGCAATTTTTGAGCAGACTGCTAACAACGAAAAAGAGCATGCAAAGCTTTGGTTTAAGGCACTTGAGCTTCTTGGAAATACTCCTGAAAACCTTAAGGCTGCTGCTGAAGGCGAAAACTATGAATGGACAGATATGTACAAGACTTTTGCAGAAGATGCTGAAGCAGAAGGCTTTACTGAACTTGCTGCACAGTTCCGTGCCGTTGCAGAAATCGAAAAGTCCCATGAAGAACGCTACCGTGCTCTTTTAAATAATGTTGAAATGCAGAAAGTATTTGAAAAGGCAGAAGAAGAAATCTGGGAATGCAGAAACTGTGGTCATCTTGTAATGGGTAAAAAAGCTCCCCTTGTTTGCCCCGTATGTAAGCATCCTCAAAGCTACTTCGAAGTAAGAAAAGAAAATTATTGATCTGAAATAAAAAATGCTGAATGATTTATAATCATTCAGCATTTTTTCATTCAATATCATCTATGCTTCTTAATAATTCTCTGTTTCTTTTGTTTCGTGCATCACGGCGTTTTTTTCTTAAAATTCTCCTGCGTCTGCGTTCCGCCATAATAAATATAAATATTACCAGTGCTATTGCTACAAACAACCATGGAGATGTAACAAACGCTATAATTTTGTTTACCACAAATGTAACAGGATCAAGCTTATAACTTTTTTCAGCCAAAAGATTTACAGTTCCTATGGAATTACCATCAATAAAGTATTCACGTGTTCCTATTTTTTCATTCTTTTCAACAGGGGCACTTACATTTGACTTGATAGAATCCTCATGTGTTATCTCCACATTTTCTAAATCTCTGGATTTGATAATTGAAACTGTGTTCTCGGCTTTTAATATCAGCTTTTTTTCACGCCTTGCATTTACAAGCTCTGTCTGAGCGACAATATCACCCTCTTGGATAATAGTCTGCGAAACATAATTATCAAAAACAAAGTCAAACATCGCCTTGCAGTCAGCAAAGCTCTGTGCAACATTATCTATGGTTTCCGCCTCAAATACCAATGCAAGAAGTTTCATTGAATTTTTTTCTGCAGATGCCGCAATACAACTCTTTGCCTCGACAGTATATCCAGTCTTTATACCAGTGGAATATTTATAGTAATAATCATTTCTTAATAAATTACTTACAAAATGGTTTCTGTTTGTAATTTTACGTGCCGTATGGCTTTTCTCCGTCGCCGGTATGCTGTAAGACTGACACTTTACAATTTCCTGAAAAGTTTCATTCTGCATGGCGGTCCTTGAAAGAATTGCCATATCTAAAGCAGTAGTATAATGACGTTCATCATGCTCACCTGTGGGATTGGTGAAGTTTGTATTCTTCATTCCCAGCTTTTTAGCACGGGAGTTCATAAGCTTAACAAATTCCTCTATGCTTCCCGATGTATTCTCTGCCAAAACATTTGCCGCATCAGACGCAGATGAAAGAAGCATTCCGTAAAGGAGCTGCCTTACTGAAAGCCTCTCCCCTTTTATAATCCCCATTTTATTATCCCCTGCACGAACATTTGAAAGTGCAGATTCACTTGCTGTAACAAGCTCCTCAAGGTTGCAATTTTCAAGCACGAGAAGTGCCGTCATTATATTGGTTAATGCTGCAGGATAAGCCTTGCTTTCAGCACCCTTTTTATAAATAATAGCACCTGTTTTCATATCCATAAGGATAGCGTGGGGCGATTTTGCAGTTATTGTTTCTACTTTATTTTCAGTATTTATTTTTTCACTGTTATCGCTCTTTTCCCCTTGTACTGCACAAGCATTAAAAGATGAGAACAGTATTATAATTATCAAAACACAAGTTATTATCTTGTTTTTCATCTGATTATTTATCCTCTTTCAAACTATTTACAGCAGCTATAAATGCCTTATCATTTTCTATATCAGTCTCTGTTTTTTCTGCGACTACTAATATATCAGGTGCAATGGACTCATTAATCCATTTTCCGTCAGGAGTATAATTTCTGCACGTTGTTATTTTAAGTGCTCCCTCAGAGCTATCAAGCGGGTTAATATAGCGTATGGTCTGGCTTACACCCTTACCATAAGTTTTTTCACCTACAATAATTGCTCTGCCGTTTGATTGCATTGAGCCTGCAAATATTTCTGATGCACTTGCCGTAGAGCCATTTACAAGAATCGCAAGCGGCAAGGAACAACTTCCTTTTTCGGCATTGTACACTTTCTTCTTTCCGTTTTTATCAATGGTATACATAATCATTTTATCTTCTAAAAACAGATCGCACATTTTAATTGAGCTTGTAAATTCTCCGCCTGGGTTATTACGTACATCAACAACTATTCCTTTGATATTGCTGTCAAGATTTTTAACAATACGTTCAAATTCATCCATTGAATTAGCTGTAAAGCCGCTATATCTTATATAACAGATATCATCAATGATTTTAGACGTTACCTTATACATATCTATTTTTTCTCGTTTTAAGGTAACTGTCAATTCCTCACCCTGACGCAGTATTGTAATTTGCATACTTTTACTCAAAGGCTCTTTTTCGTCAACGCCTTTCATATAGGTAACAGCATCCGCTATTTTCGATGCAGGATATTCTACACCGTCAATAGCCTTTATTAAATCACCGCTTTTTATTCCTGCCTTGTCAGCCGGTGAATCTTCATATGCAGATATGACTTCCATATATCCTTTTTGTGTATTTGCGAATACCTCAACGCCTATTCCTACATAATGCCCCTCTATCATCTGCATTGTCTTTTGGGCATTTTCCTCATCGTAATAGACGGCATACTTATCTCCTAAAGACTCTAAGACAGCGTTTATTGCATTTTCCTCACATCTATTGCGATCATATTTTTCAACATACGAGGTTTCTATAATTCCTATAACCTTCATAAGTTTTTCAAACGGCACATCATATTTTAAAAGTATGACAAAAACCGCCGTCATCAAAAGTACAATAGTTAAAACAAACGTTATTAAAACTGTAAATAGAGTTTTTTTACTGTTTTTCACTGAATAAACCTGCCTGTCTTAAACTTATTTCAAATACTGGAGAGGATCTGTCGTAGAGCCGTTTACTCTCACTTCAAAGTGAAGGTGCGGGCCTGTTGAAACACCTGTTGAGCCGACCTTTGCAATTGTCTGTCCCTTAGTAACTTTGTCACCTACTGACACAAGAAGTGTGCTGCAGTGACCGTATAGTGTTGTAATTCCGCTTCCGTGATTAATAATTACACATTTACCGTAGCCGCCGTTTGTTGTAGCCATTGTTACAACTCCGTCACCGGCTGCAACAATTGCAAGGCCATAGCCCGCTCCGACATCGATACCTGTGTGGAATTTTTTTGTTTTATATACGGGATGAATTCTGTACCCATAATAGCTTGTAATTCGCTGGCTACCGGGAACAGGCCATGCAAATCTTCCCCCCGTATACTTTACAGGATTGGAGGAATAAGAAAATGCATTTTGATTTTGCTTTATCATAGCTGCTTCTGCAGCCTCAGCAGCCTCATAAATTGCCTTATACTTTTCAAGGTCGGCAGTTGCCTCTTGAAGAAGCTTTTGCTTTTGTTCAAGAGTTGCGTCAAGAGCTGCTTTTCTTGATTCAAGATTTTCGGCATTTTCTTCCTGACGGACAAGTATGTCCTCAAGCTCTTGCTTTGCTGCAGTAATTTTCTTTTTAGTATCCTCAAGCATATTAAGGATATCCTTATCATATTCCATAAGCTGAGAAATCATTTCTAATTTCGAAAGAAAGTCACTGAAATTTTTTGCCCCAAAGAGTATTTCTATATATTTAATCGTACTGTTTTCATACATTACTCTTGCACGGGTGAGGAAAATTTCTTCATATTCTTTATAATTTTCCTCTGCAACTTTTAATTCTTCTTCTTTGAGAATTATATCACTCTTTGTCTGTTCGATTTGTTTTTCAATGATATCGATTTCTGTTTCAGTGTCATTTATCTGCTTATCTATTGCATTATATTCTGCCAACACGGCTTTTTGCCTGTCCTCGGCAGTTTGTGCGTCCTTTTTTGCGTCTTTGGTTTTTTTGTTCGCTTCCTTCAATTGCTGCTGAGTAGCCGCCATGGCAGGAACTATCACTGATGTCAAAAACGCCATTGCAACAAGAGTCGCACATAAAATTGCAAGAATACGTTTCAGTTTATCGTTTTTTCTGTTCATTGAGGATTTCTCCTTTCGCACAAAACCTGCCGATATTTAAACCCTGAGATGTCTTTTTAAGGACAATCCGCTGCCTGTTGCACCCATAAGAATTCCGAACCCTGCCATGCTTAACGCAAGAGGAAGGATGCATTTCTGAAGCGGAACAAAGTCAAACAGGTTAATTAAAGATGCAATCGAGCTAATTGCAGCATTATATCCAAGTGAAATTATTACGAACGATACAATAAATCCTAAAGCCCCTATCATAATGCCTTCTATAACAAAAGGCATTCTTATGAAATGGTCAGTCGCACCAACAAATTTCATAATATGTATTTCTTTTTCACGTGCATAAACACTAAGCTTTATTGTATTTTGGATAATGAAAACTGCAATAATCAAAAGCACCAGCATTGCAACAGCACTTCCCTGCTTAACGGCAGAGGTAAATCTTAGAACATCGTCAACTATTTCCTGATGGTTTTCTACTTCGGCAATACCGTCAACATTAGTCAAAAGCTGTATGGTTTCATCAGATTTTCTGATGTCCTTAAGTGTAATTTTAATTGAACTACGAAGGAAATTTTTCCCTTCCAATCCTTCGAGAACATCGGAATCTGCACCGAGTTCTTCTTTAAAGTTATTAAATGCCTGATCCTTAGTTTCAAGCTGAGCATCTTCCACATTCTGAAGCGTTAAAACTTTGTTATAAATTGATTGCTGTTTTTGCTCGTCAGCCTCAATATCTATACGCGCAACAAGCTCGCACTGGGCTTCAATCTGTCTGCTTATGCTACTCATATTCATGGTAAAAAGCAAAAATACGCCAAACAGGAAAAGGCAACACGTTACTGTTATAAAGGAAGCAACCGTCATTATACCGTTTCTTACAAACGAGCTTGACGCATTTTTAAGATAGTATTTAAACGCCAAGATTGTACACCCCTTTTTCTTCGTCACGCACAATACTGCCGTTTTCAAGCTGTATTACACGCTTCTGCATATCATTTACAATTTTTTCTGAGTGAGTAACCATCACTATCGTAGTACCCATCTTATTGATTTCATCAAACAGTTTCATAACCTCATTTGATGTTTCAACATCTAAATTTCCGGTAGGCTCATCAGCAATAATGAGAGAGGGACTATTGACAAGTGCCCTTGCTATACTTACACGCTGTTGTTCTCCGCCGGAAATTTCATTAGGATAATTTCTGGCACGTTCCGAAAGACCTACCAATTCAAGAATTTTAGGAACTTTTCTTTTTATTTCTTTCTTCTTTTTACCTATAATCTCCATTGCAAAGGCAACATTTTCATAAACTGTTTTGTTAGGAAGAAGTCTGAAATCCTGGAACACTACGCCCTGAGCACGCCTGAGATAAGGAATTTTCGAGCGTTTTAATGAATTTACGATAATTCCGTCAATTACTACATCACCCTTGGTAGGCTTTACTTCACCTGTTAAAAGCTTTATTGCGGAGCTTTTTCCCGCACCTGTCTTACCAACCAAGAACACAAATTCACCATCGTTTATAGAAAAAGACACATCGTCAAGTCCTACAATATTCTTATCATATATGACAGTAACATTTTTAAATTCTATCATAAAACCATCCTTTCGTCATATACGCATTGGTTTGGAAACAAGATATTTCTTAACCATTAATGCTACCTTAAACACAATTGCATGGTCAAAAATTCTAAGATCAAGACCTGTTATTTTTCTAACCTTATCAAGTCTGTAAACCAAAGTATTTCTATGAACATAGAGCTGACGTGAAGTTTCTGAAACATTGAGGTTGTTTTCAAAGAACTTCTGAATTGTATATAAGGTTTCCTGATCGAGGGAATCAATTGAATCCTTTTTAAATACTTCCGAAAGGAAAAGCTCGCAAAGAGTTGTAGGAAGCTGATAAATAAGACGGGCAATTCCAAGATTGTCATAATTCATAATGAACTTTTCTCCATCAAATACCTTTCCAACCTCAAGCGCAATACGTGCCTCTTTGTAGCTTTTTGCAACATCTTTTATATTTGAAGCAACAGTACCTATTCCTATACGGATATTGACCATTGCCTCACTTGTAACGGTGTTTGCAATCTCGCTTGCTATCTTTTCCAGTTCATCGGCAGAAATGCCCATTTTTACTTCTTTTACAATCGCAATCATATTATTATCAAGGTCAATAACAAAATCCTTGCCGTTGTCGGGGAATATACCGCTTATTATGTCGTAGACATCCACTCCCCTGATATCGTCATACTGCAAAGCAAAAATAGCACGGTCAACGTCAACTGAAAGATGAAGCTCTTTGCTCCTTAAGAAAACATCACCAGGCAGAATACTGTCAGCAAGCATATTTTTTATAAAATTAGCCTTGTCATATTTATCATTATGCATCTGGCGTATTTCTCCGATGTATGATGAAAGCATTTCTATATGCTTATTTACCGATTCGTCCTCGCTGTTTATAAAAGTTATATAGTCTACCCTACCTCTTGAACTTACGGCATAAAATGTGTATCCGGGCATTTTTATAAGCTTTTCCTTGCTTTCAGAGCACATCTCTAAAACCTTAGAAACATTTTTCTCCAAATCGTCAAGACGCTCCGAGGAAATAATAGTTCCGCTTGCTTCAATCAGACCTGTTTCATATCCCAGTATTTTGCTTGTTTTTACAAAAATATTATTGAGGTACTTATTTATCATTTTATCCACTCCTGAAAAGTTAATGACATAACTATACATATATATATTACCACTTTCTCCCCTCAATTTCAACAGTTTTTTGCTATTCTTTACAAATTTGTTACAGATTTCATTTGTGTTCATAAGCAGAAAAACACTTTGCAGCATAAAATAATATTGAAAATATTTTGGAAAGGACTATTACTATGCTTGCAACTGTTGCTTCTTCTACTTCGGCTAACAGAATAAAGCGCCGACTGTATGAATTCGGGATTAATTCCTCCGTCATTCAGACACCCCAATCTATTACAAAAGATGGTTGCGGTTACAGTCTGCGTTTTGACGATATCTCTAAAAAAATTGTTGAAAAAACTTCTCATGAGCTAGGTATTAAAATACGTGCTTTTTATTCAGAAGAAACCGAGGACGGTAAAAAAATTTATTTAAAGCTGTAAGAGGTGGATAATGATATATCTTGATAATGCCGCAACCACATTTCCAAAGCCTGCCTGTGTTGTTGATGCCGTAACCGATTTTATGATAAACCGTGGGGGAAATCCGGGACGAGGAGGCCATAAGCTTTCTGAGGCGAGTGCTGAAAAAATCTTGGAATGTCGAGAAGAGCTTGCCTCTTTGATAGGCGTAGACTCGCCGCAACAATTTATCTTTACAAAAAACACAACTGAGGCACTTAATCTGGCAATAAAGGGAACTGTAAAGAGCGGAGATGAAATAATAATTTCTTCAATGGAGCACAACAGTGTTCTGAGAAGCAGTATTGCCTTAGAAAAAAAGGGCGTAACTGTAAAAATTTTAAAGGCAGATAGTAGTGGCTATATAAATCCTGACGATGTTCTCCCTCTTATTACCCAAAAGACAAAATTAATATGTATTATACACGCATCAAATGTTGTAGGAACTGTAAATCCAGTCCGTGAAATTTGCACCATTGCAAGAAGGTACGGCATACTGACACTTATGGACGCTGCACAAAGCGGAGGGGTTCTTAATATAGATTCTACGTGTGCAGATATGATTGCATTCGCAGGACACAAGGGACTCTACGGACCTTTTGGAACAGGAGTACTTTACCTCAGGGAGGGGCTTACACTTGACACCTTAATTGAGGGAGGTACGGGAAGCATGTCTGAAAGTGCACTTATGCCCGATATTCTCCCCGACCGCTTTGAAGCAGGAACACTCAATGCTTGCGGAATTGCAGGTTTATGCGAAGGAATTAAATTTGTGAAGCGTGAGGGCGTAATGGAAAAAGAGCGTGAATTATCCAAAATATTAGTCGAGAAAATATCTGCGATAAAAGGAGTAAAGGTATTAGGAAAGCCCGAAATAGGAGTTTTAGGAGTTTCTGTAAAATCTCACGACTGTGTGGATGTTGCCGCAAGACTTGACAGCGAATATTCTATTGCTACCCGTGCAGGACTGCACTGCTCTCCTATGGCACACCGTACTTTGGGTACAATTACAAGTGGATTACTCCGTTTTTCCGTAGGATATTTTAACACGGAAAAAGAAATATCTGACGCAGCATCTGCACTTGAGAAAATAATTCAAAATTAAAATTATGTTACAACATTAAAAAAGTCTTTTTTTACAAGGTGATTTATTGTATAATTATAGTAGATATTTATACAATAAAGGTGGTTGAGGCTATTGTTTGAAACATTGTGGGCTAATCTTCCTGCGTCCATTCTTTCCTTACGACTAGCAGATATTTTAGATATAGCTATTGTTGCCTATATTTTCTATATGTTGTCTACTTTTGTACGAGAAACCAGAGCAGGTACATTAATAAAAGGTATTATACTTTTGCTTATTTTCACATGGATAAGTAATTTACTTCAGCTAAACACCATCAATTACCTGTTGCGTAATCTTATGCAGTTTGCTTTTATGGCATTTATTGTTATATTCCAGCCGGAGCTTAGGAGAGCTCTTGAAAGAGTTGGAAGAACAAATTTTTCATCACTTTTTTCGCAAGAGGGTAACAATACTGCTGAAACGATAGCATCGGAGATTGCCGCCGCCGCAGTTGCAATGTCAAGCAGACGTATAGGCGCACTGATTGTACTGGAAAGAAACACAAAAATAGGTGACATTGTCCGCACAGGATGCGAAATCGACTCAGATATTTCAAGTGAGCTTCTTATCAATATATTTATTCCCAACACACCTTTGCACGATGGTGCAGTAATTATCAGAAACAACCGAATTGCTGCTGCAAGGTGTATACTCCCCCTCACTCAGAATGAAACTTTAAGCAGAGAATTCGGCACCAGACATCGTGCTGCTCTTGGTCTTTCGGAGGGTTCTGATGCCGCAGTAATTGTTGTAAGCGAGGAAACAGGAAAAATCAGCTTCACCCTTAACGGTAATATGAGTCGTAATTATACTGAGGATACACTTAAAAAGGTAATTATAAAAGTACTCTCCCCCGACTCAGCAAATAACCCCAACAATACATTGGCAAGATGGAAGGAGAGGTTGAAATGGAAAAAATAGTACGTGATAAGCTTGCCGTTAAAATCGTCTGTGTTGCTTTGGCAGCAATCCTCTGGCTTTATGTATCCTATCAGGAAAACCCGACAATGACAAAAACGGTAAGAAATGTTCCACTCGCAATTTCGGGCGAGCAGGCACTTAAGGAAAGCGGCTTTTCAGTTTATTCTATATCCGAAAAAAGTGTTGACGTAAAAGCAACTGCCAAAAGACTTAGTCTTTCAAAACTTTCTAACAGAACACTGTCCGCAGTAATCAATGTTTCTTCGATAAAAGAAAGCGGCACCTACGTTTTGCCCGCAACTATAAGTTCTGCTATAAACTCCAACGCAACCTACTACGTAAGGGGTAAAGATATTGAAGTAGTGATTGAGCCAATTAAGAAAGATACATACACAGTTGAAGCTGATATTGTATCGCCTACCGACACCTCTGTTATTCTTAAATCATATGAATTAAGTAAAAAAGAAGTAACTGTTTCAGCGCCCGAAAGCGTTTTGAAAGAAATCGGCAGTGTAAAGACAGAACAAATTATCACAGATAAAAATGAAAAAGAAAGTATAGCGAAACTGGTTGTCTACGGTAAAAACGGAAAGATACTTGAAGGTGCACAATGTACTCCTGCGGAGGTTAAGGTCACATATTATTTCCACACGGTAAAGACTGTACCTGTTGTACTTAGGGCAACAAATGGTAAAACATTCTCCCTCTCATCTGAAAACACTGTTAAAATTTACGGCAGCGGAGATTTGTTTGATAAGATAACGCAGGTTGAAACGGAAGAAGTAAATCTTGCTTTATACGAAAAGAATGCAAAAATACGAGTTAAATTAAATCTTCCGGACGGAATTATGATTACCGAAAACTCAAACGAAGTAGAAATAGTTTTAGACAGAGAATTCTTTGAATAATGTTCTTTCTGTAAAAGTGTATTGTTATAAGTAAAGAGAGCTTCACATATAGATGTGAAGCTCTCTTTATCTCTCTGCTAAAAAGCAAAAACTAATGCGGCAGACTAAGCTGCCGCACCAATTCCATTTAATTTTGTCTAAAACTATCATGTCAATTAAAAAGAATTTCCCATTTCCTTACATCTGCTAAGCAAGAGCACCGCACCTAAAATTAATACTATTCCGCAAACAGACGCAATAGTGAGCGGTTCAGAAAATAGCACCACGCTAAAAATTGTAGCAGACATTGGCTCTATTATTCCAAGTGCCGACGCTGTGCCAACCTCTAAATTTTTTAATGATACAGTGTATAAAAAATAAGGGAGTATTCCTGTGCATATTCCTATACCAAGAATCAAAGATAATGAACAGAGAGGATTTGCATTTATTATTTGTGGTAACCCCATTGGTTCACACGATAAAAATGCAGCTATTCCCGCAAAAAGGAAGCAATAAAAAGTAGCTGACATTGGGTTGCTTCCATTTCTCATCTGAATTTTAGTAAATATATTATATGCAGTATAGCACACACCTGCCAAAAAGCTTGCTATTATTCCCCAAGCATTAAATCTAAGTCCGCCTATAATTCCCGAAACAAGACAACATCCTGTAAGCATCGCCGCAACAGAAATTACTTTTGCACGCGACAGCTTTTCTCCAAAAAATATAACTGAATAAATCATCACAAGCACAGGTGAAGAATACATAAGCACAACCGCCGTTGATACAGATGATGCAAGCATACCTGTGTAATAAAAACTTGCTGTTCCGAAAAACGAAAGACCGCTGAGTGCAAAAAGCAAAAGTTCTTTTTTTGTCACCTTAAACAAGCTTTTATCCTTTAAAGCCATATATACAGCCATTGATATAGATGCAACAGCTGAACGAAAAAATGTCATTTGCAAAGACGAAAATCCCATAGGAGACATAAAATGCACAAATATGCTTGATGTTCCCCATAAAACGCCTGCAATTACTATTAAGATGAATGCCTTTTTTTTCATATATATAATCTGTCCTTATAAATTTTCTCAGTATAATATCCTTTATCTGGATAACATCTGTGCCGCCTCTAAGCATGCCTTATCTTCTTTAATTGCTCTTATTGCTTTTAGCACACGTTCTGCATCAAGCTTTATCATTGCCTGACCAAATCGTTCATTACATCCGTGAGGTGCATATCCTGAGTACGCGTTCGGATAATTTCCTGTTCTTACCGAGCGTACGCCTTTACTGAAGAGATAATCTGCCTTGTGAGTTGAAAGACCGCTTAATGCATCATATCTGTCGGGAGCTATTAAATCCTTATGCCTTACCATAAGCTGAGCATTTTCCACAAAGTTTGCATGTCCTCCACCGAAGCCATAACCTGCGAATTGCCAGTCTTCCAATGTTTTTATATCTTCATCCGTTATCATCGGGAATTCTTCTCTTCTTGTTAAAATATTATTTAGGAATTTGGCAGGGTCAACTGCTTCAACATTATCGTCGGTAGTGTAATAAAATGTTGCATAAGCCTTTTTCTTTTCTGCCTGCCTTCTTATGAACTGAGGAAGTAGCCAAGCGTTACCGCCGTGTGAAGAAACCAACATAATCTTATTAAATCCGTTTCTTGCAATCTCATCACAAAGCTCTTCCAACAATCTGAAAAGTGTTAATGTGCTTAGTCCTATTCCTCCGTGACCGTTTGAAGGATTTCTTTCTCCTGAATGATAACCTGAAACATCGCCCACCCAATGAGGCGTGGGGAATATCATAAAATCTTCTGTTTTAGCCGCCTCTTCAAGTATCGTTCTTGCTATGTATAAATCACAACCTGTCGGCTGATGCTGACCATGTTTTTCTAAGCACCCGAGCGGAACAACGCAAACTCCGTCAGATAGCTTGATTGCATCTTTAAATTCTTCTTCTCTCAATCTTTCCCAAAACAACATGATTTAATTTCCCCTTTCATTAATATCTCGCATCGTTTACAACGCATCTTTCGTCTTCTTTAATCATTTTAAAGACATCTGCCAAGAATTCAGCATTAATTTTGAGGTATGCTTCTCCAATGCTCTTTGTACAGCCATAAGGAGGAAAACCGCAGCAACCGTTGGGATATTCAATATTTTGGATATTTGCATATGTAACGAGTGCATCTCTTAATTTATCAGCAGCATGTGTACATTCATAATTTTCTGCTTCATATTTATCTTCTCTAACAAGCTTCTTATTTTCAGCCATAACGAGTGCCGTATCACAGAATGTCACATCTTTATCAAAGGCCTGGTAAATAGTATTTCCTTTTTTGCCGTATCCTGTTTTTGCCCACTTTTCAAGAGTTTTTATATCCTCATCTGTAATGCCAGGGAACTCATCTTTTCTTCTCAAAATTTCTTTTAATACATTTTCAGGCTTTGATATTTCCTGATTTACTGCACTTACCAAAAGCGTTGCATATGGTTTTCTCTGGTAACTCATATATCTCATAAACGTTCCTAAGAAAAGAGAGTCCTGAGGTTCTTTATAAACAATCATTATTTTTCTAAAGCCGTTTCTTCCGATTTCATCACAGAGGTCACATAAAAGTGTGAGCTGTAAATCCTGACTAAGCTGAATTGCACCTCTCCTTGTAGGCTCTCCATTTTTATCATTTACGCAAGGAGCAGATGTTTCACCTAAAATTGAACCTGTAGGGAAAATTACCACATCTTCAATTTTCGCCGCTTCTTTTACTATAGAATCAACTATCATTCCGTCTGCACCAACAGGAAGATATTGTCCTTTTTTGTCCATAGCACTGAATGGTACTACACAAAGTCCTGAAAAATCCGATATTGCTATAGGAAACTGTTCCTCTCTCATTTCTTCCCAATACATAAAAAATCCTCCAATTAAATTATTTTTCTTTATTTCATACTATATACACGCCTGCCGTAGCGTATATATGTCCGCCTGAGAGCAAAAGCCCTTTAATTTTTCTTTGTAATGATGTTTCCTCAGGTAAATCTTCTAACGGACCGGTAAAGCCAGGGAAAACAAAAAGTTTATGTTCTTCTCCGTGACTTTTTACGGGGAATCTCAAAAATTCTTTTCCAAATCCTACAATTTTTGAATTTTCTCCCAGAAGCTTTTCCAAAGTGAAATCCAAAAGCCACGAACAACACATTAAATGATTTATGTTATGTTCAGGAAATATCTTCTTTGCCTGAACCAAAGCCGAATTAAAATCTCTTTCTACTGCTTCATGTGTTACGTCTGTATTTTTGGGAATATGTACAGATAAAACACTGCCACCTGAATTTAATACACATTCCCACTCAGATTTTTTATATTCTACTCTTTCACTTAACGCTCTGCCGTCTTTAATTTTTCGGCAAATATATAAATCCTCAGTCTCTATAAAGTCTGCATTAAATGAACCTGCCTCTTCCTCTGCACCAGCACTTCCAAGAATGAGACCATCTTTATGGAATTTTCCCTCTGTCATTACAGGAACACATTCTTTTGTTTCTTTATTCTTAAGAATTATTGCACCAAACTCAAATTTTTTAAGCTGGAAAGTAAATCCACCGCATCTGAAAATTTCACCGTAAACATAAAGCATCGACCAGTTATAATAAACATCCATCATAGCAGGTCTTCCAAGCTGTTTTTTGCTTGAGCCGATGGCATAATAAACTTGCTTAAATGCAGTTTTAATATCCTCGTCACCGTATCCGCGTTCTTTATAAACCTCAATTGCACGCGGGAAAGTCGAATACATTACAGGTATTGCAAAGTAGTCACGTTGTAACGACCCATCAAGTTTCGGCATTGGTGTACACCGCACTTCTGTTGTGGTAGCAGTTTTTGCATATTCACAAAAAACTTTGCCGTATGCAAAAAGCTTTTCGTCTTTTTTGATTTCAGCTATAGCATCTGTCACAATGCTATAATACTCGTTTAAAACTTCATACTCTTTTTCATATTTCTCAAAGTATGATAAATCGCAGAAAATTGAATCTTTTTCATCTATCTTTTTATAGATTTCGTCAAACTCCTTCGGATAGGAAGAAACTCCGACATAATCTGCTATTTCTTTAAATTCCATCTACTCACCCCTGAATGTTATTATAAAATGTTTATTTGGCTTCTTTAAAGAATCCGAAAGTTTCTTCATAAAAGAAATCTCCTTAAACACTTGACTGTATTATACTTTATCACATAAGCATTGTAAATAACCAAATAAAATGCACCCTGGCATACTAAATTATGTATAGTAGACAGGATGCATAATTACTTTACTTAATATAAATTTTGTATTATGTTTCAGATTGCTGCCCTTGAAACAAGGCACCAACCTCTATAAGCTTTTCCAAAAATAATTCGTTTGCTTTTCCCTTTAGACTTGCCTCTTCATAAAAAACACAGACTTTTCTTCTATAATCACCAATATTTTTCATTACCAAACCATTATATTCCTGTACTTCTGATTCAGGTAAAATCCCTATACCGAACCCTTCATAAATATATTTAGAAATTTTTTCCGCATCAGACAACGTTGTTGTAAAATTCGGAATAAAACCATTATCATAACAAATCGAACTTATTCGATGATGGATACTTGAATTCATATTTGTACATAAAAATTTTTCTTTTTTTAAATCATTTACTGAAAGATTTTCTCTTGATGCAAGGGGATGGTCATCTCTTACAACAAGCATCATTTTTTCATCTAAAATAGTTTGTTTCAAACAACCTCTTATATAAAACAGCTCATCAGAAATATAAAAATCAACATTACCAGAGTGTTTCACACTGCGGTATAATTCAAACCCGACATCAGGATATTGTTTTTTAAATTTTATAATTGCTTTTTCCACAAGAGGAATACATGCCATCGCACAAATAGTTATTTTGCCGCCGACACTTTGAAAATATTTTATACTGGTTTTAGCATTGTCCAAGGCTTCTAATATATGCAAAGCCTCATCATAGAAAATTTTCCCCTGCTCTGTAAGTTTAATTCTGTTTGCATACCTCAGAAAAAGCTCTACTCCAAGCTCTTGCTCTAAACGCTTTATACTGCTCGAAACACCTGAAGCAGGAACTTTATTTAGTTGTGCGGCACGCGATATATTTTGCATTTCAGCAGCCTCGCAAAAATACTTAAGTTGCAGAAATTCCATAGTTATCACCTCTTTTTTACATACTAGCACAAACTACTATACTTGTCAAGGTATGCTAGCTGCAAAAAGCGTTTCTATGGAAAGGCAGATTTTGTACCTCGAAAGCATCAGTCTACTAAACGACTTGCTTTTTACGTTATAGATAAACATTCTGATAAGCGTTCCTTTTCGTCGGTTGCAAGAGAAACTAATCTATCAGTTTGTATGGTTATTCGTGGATTTGATATGATTGGCTTTATTCAGCCTAAAACATTACCCGAGGTGCTTGCAATAGATGAATTTAAGGGAAATACCGGCAAAAACTAATGCGGCAGCCTAAGCTGCCGCACCAATTCCATTTTATTTTACCCCAACTGTTGACAAAAAGCTTAATTATTTTTCAAATGTTGTCCAATCTCTGTTTTCAGTAAGCTTAGTCCATTTTTCGTAAGCATCATTCTTTCTTACATACTCGTGGCTGTTTGTAGCTTCCTGAACTGCAATATAGTACCAAGCTGATGTATTGGTATTATCTGTCCATACGCTCATACCATCAAGGAGATCTGTTGTATTTTGGGGATTACGCTTAAGCACTCTATTAATGAGAGTCATTGCTTCTGCACGTGTAATGCGATTATTAGGTCTGAATGTGTTATCCTCATAACCTGCAATCCATCCATATGCAGCCGCTTCATTAATATAGCTTTCTGCCCAATGTCCGTCAATATCCATGAACTCATCTGTTACAGTATAACTATATTCTGCAAATCTTGCAAAGATTGTAGCAAATTCTGCTCTTGTAATATATTCGTTAGGCATAAACTCTGTTTCGGTGCGTCCGTTTACAATTTCGAGAGATGCAAGTGTGGAAACTGCTTTGTTGTACCAATCGCCCTCATTTACATCAGTAAATACGTTAACATCTGTTACATTTGCATTTCTCACATCATCCTTAAGAAGTCTGAAGAGAATAGTAACAGCTTCTGCACGTGTGATATTATTCTGCGGACGAACATCACCCTCGGGGTAACCTATAACGTAAGCAAAGTGCTCATCGCCATTAAGCTGCTGAGGAACATCTACCTTGCTTACAACGCTGCTACCGTCTTTTGTCCATGCTGCATATACAGTGATATTTTCCTTCATTACAACAGAATCAACCTTCTGTGTAAGTGCCTTATCAAGATACCAGCCTGCAAAGATATATCCTTCCTTCTCAGGAACCTGTGTCAACTGAACTGTTGCATTCTTTGCAGAGTTAACAGCCTTAATAGTTGTACCGCCATTTGTTTCGAATGTCAGAGTATATCTTGCTATACCGCCGCTTCCGCCGCCGGTGTATTCTTCGTTTCTTACCTTTACAGGGTATGATTCAATGAATGTTCCTCTTTCAGCTACATCACTGCGATAAAGAACCATATATGCATCATATTCGTTAGGCAAGGAAGAATCTCTACTAACAAGAATTTTTCCATTATAACTGTCATAGGTTATATATGCACTTTCGATATAACGACCATCTTTGTAAGTGATTTCACCGCCGGGAGTAGCTCCGCCACCAGATCCTCCACTCATTCCCCCACCGCTGCCGCCTGGAGAAGGTGCAACATAAGAAGGATCTTCAACATAGAAAGCAAGTGTAAATTTACCTGTTCTAAGTGATATTCTGTCATCAGGAATACCATAATCTGAAAGATTTTCATTTCTAAAGCTTACAGATGTTCCGTTGCTTATTCTTGCGGGGGTAGGATTGGGATTTCCAGCATTGATGGTATATAAAGTTTCGCCGTTTGAAAGGTATGTCTGAACAAATTCGCTGAGGAATAAGTTAATCCAAGTGCTGGATGCTGTGTGTGGCGAATCTACGGCATCAACCATACGTTCAATCAAACCTTTATCACTACCATCACCCATAAGCATTTTTACGCCTGCTTTAAGGCTATCACTTGCTTGTGTATCATATTCATAAGCGGCTACTACAAGCTCACCCAAAGTATCAAAAGCACCCCAAACAGATGAATTTCCACCTGAAACCAGAACCCTGTTTTCTACATTCGTTTTCACTGTACCAAGTGCTGCGGGGTTTTCATCAAGATACTTTTTCACATGATGAACTATACCTTCTGTTTCTCCGGGGGTATTATTGCCAACTCCGGGAAGGAAGCTGTCCGTTACAAGCTCCTTTGTAAGCTCAGCACCAAAAAGTACTGCGAGAGTCTTCTTCGCTCTATCGTTTGCGATAAATTCGTCAAGATAATTCTCTCTCATAAATTCGCCGCTATCTGTATAGCTGGCAGTATTTTCCGCTGTACCATCCTTGGCAAACATAACCTTGAGAATTGCTATCAAAGGCTCAGCAACGATTTCTTTTGCATTGTTCTGAACATCGACACTATTATCGTAGTTTGCCGCAGTAATGCCCTTTGTGTTTAAAAATGTCTGCACATCCTCGATGTAATTATCAAGCAAACCGAAAGATTCTCTGAGAGGAAGACCTGCAACATTATCTATTGCTCCAAACTCTGCTTCGAAAGTCGCATCACCTTCAGCAGTTACACAAGCCGCAAGATACATTTTCTGTGCATCTGACATTCCTGTTGTGAGAAGGTCTATTGCCTCAGAGAGATCATCTGCGGTTAATAACAGAACGTCATCATTGGCATTCTTAATTCTATTATACTGAAACTTTTGACCGTCCTGGTCGAAGATATCAGCCTCTTTATCAGCATTTAACTCATCAAGAAGCTTTTCAGCCAAAACAAAAGGCTTATTACCTTCATAAACATCATTTGCGTTACCTGCGATATCAAGAGGTGCTGCAAATGCCGCTACGCTTGACAAAGCTATCATCGCTATTGTCAAAACCAAGCTTAAAATACGTTTTTTCATAATTTTTCCTTCCTTCTAAATTTATATATATGAATTTAATATAAACCTAGCTTGATTTTACCACAATATTCTTTTTTTTTCAAGCACTAATTTTCTATTTTTTGAGAAAAAATAACCTCTGCAAAATTTTGCAGAGGTTATATCTTAATTATTTGCGATTGTTCCCATAATTCCCTGGTAAATTGCTTCTGCAATTTTTTCCTGTCCACTTGTGCTTAAAAGATACTTTCTGTCGCTTTCATTACTGATAAATGCTGCTTCCACCAGCACTGCGGGACTTGCAGTTGTGCGTATCACATACAGATGGGAACCATTTTGAGTTTCTTTCGGAGAAAGTCCTGTCATCTCCACGACTTTCTTATAAATGTTTTCCGCAAGGATTGTTCCAAGCTCCGAAGAGGGATGATAATAAACCTGCGTACCATTTATAGAAGCATTTTCAATAGAGTTACAATGAATACTTACAAACAAATCACAATTGATATTATTTGCAAGCTCGCTTCTTTCCTGAAGCTTAATATATTCATCGGAATCTCTTGTATACACAACCTTGATGCCGCTTTGCTCAAGCTTTTTACCTACCAAAAGAGAGATTGCCAAATTTATTTCACTTTCACGCGCAACGATTTTTCCGGCTGAGTTATATCCCAGTGCACCGGGGTCTGTTCCGCCATGACCTGCATCAATAACGATGACCTTATTCCCTGTGGTATTAAATCCGGGAGTTTCATCTTTGATGGGGCTATTACTCTTGAAAAAGCCTTTTTCCGCAGTATAGACAAGCTTCTTACTGCCGTCTACCGTAACAGTGCATCCGCTTGCGGAATTAGTTACAATGATTTCATAAATATTGCTATCGTGAATTTCTATCTTTTGATTTTCCAGCTTAATATTTGTAAAGGTAACGCTGTATCCGTTATTTACAGTTTTTCCAATGCCGGCATATGTTTTATCAAAGTATACACGGCCTGAAAAAGCATCATATATAATCTGCTCGTTAGGGGAATTTTCAACACGTATCAAAATTCCCTTCGCATCTGACATAATCATTGTCTGCGAATCGCTTTTTATATCCAGAACTACTCTGGCAAGGGATTCATGATTAGAGTATCGCACAGTGGTTACGCATTTTCCGCCTACCTGCACCGTTCCGCCTGAAAAATTAAACTGTGCACCAGGGAAGTCAAAAACTACCCTGTCAGGATTTGCATATCTTGTAACCTTGGGAGAAATACCGATTTTAGTAGGAATATATACATAATCATACTTTTGGTCGGTTTTGGCATTTATCCTGCCAAAAACTCCCTCCTGGTCGGGAATTGCACCCTCATCTCCAGTATCTATTCCACCTATTATTTCACCGGGGTTGTCCTCTTTCTGAGAAATCAGAACAGTTCGTGTAGCATCGTCCCAATCAACCGTAAATCCGAGCTTTTCCGCTACAAAACGCACAGGCACCATTGATTTAAGGTTGTCGGGAGTTGTTCCGATAAGCATTGGTAAGGGCTGACTTATGTCAATAGGTACGACTTCTCCGTTTATATATGTGTTTCTGTCCCCGATTTTTACAAATACCGAAACATCACTGTTTACAATTTCAACCCTGCAAGTATCATCATGCCATATAATCTCACTCCCCAACGCTTCAAACACTTCACGTACGGGAACCATTGTTGAGTCATTGATAATTACGGGGTGCATCGGAAGATTTTCGACCATTTTCCCGTTTACCTTAAGTCCGATTACGCCTGCGTCATAATGATGGTATTGGTCATTATAATATATCTGAGCTGCATTTACGTTAATCAATGAAAACATCATAATTACAATAAATGCAGTTATGAAAAGTATCTTTTTCACGGTTACACCCCTTTTCGGGACAATATTCGACATTTCTTGTCGCAATCCTGCCCTACTTCTTCATTTGTAACAAATTTGTAATATTGTGTTATTTATTCCCAGCTTATCTGGGCGTTGTTTTCTGTCGGTAATTGAATTTTATAGTGTTCATAAACCTTTCTTGTCACACATCTTCCCCTGGGGGTACGGTTTATAAATCCTATCTGGAGGAGATATGGCTCGTAAACGTCCTCTATTGCTGAGGAATCCTCCCCAATAGTTGCGGCAAGGGTATCAAGTCCTACGGGACCGCCGCCAAAGTTATAGATAATTGACGTGAGCATTTTCTTATCAGTAGCATCCAGTCCAAGGCTATCAATCTCCAGCATTTTAAGTGCCTTATCCGCTACTTCTTTTGTAATACGGCCATCTGCACAGACCTGAGCAAAATCACGGACTCTGCGTAAAAGTCTGTTTGCAATACGGGGAGTCCCCCTTGAACGTGAGGCAATTTCCGTTGCCCCTTCGGGAGCAATATCCACATTCATAATCTCTGCACTGCGTGAAACAATTGTAGTTAAATCCTCTTTTGAATAAAGCTCCAGACGGGAAATAACCCCAAACCTGTCACGCAAAGGTGCGGAGAGAAGTCCTGCCCTCGTAGTTGCACCAACAAGCGTGAAAGGCGGAAGGCTAAGCCTTACGGACTGTGCACTGGGACCTTTACCAATTATAATATCAAGCGAGAAATCCTCCATAGCAGGATAGAGAATTTCCTCCACAGCACGTGAAAGACGATGTATTTCGTCAATGAACAAAACATCCTGCGGACCGAGATTGGTAAGTATTGCCGCCAAATCCATGGGTTTTTCTATGGCGGGACCGCTTGTCACCCTTATGTTAACGCCCATTTCATTTGCAATAATAGATGCAAGTGTGGTCTTACCAAGTCCTGGAGGCCCATAAAGCAAACAATGGTCCAGTGCTTCGTGTCTTTGGAGTGCCGCATCAATATAAATTTTCAGACTTTCCTTAACCTTATCCTGTCCTATATACTCGTCCATGGTTTTAGGACGGATTGAGTATTCCGAGTCGTTGTCACCCTCAAGCTGCCTGCTTGAGATAATACGTTCATCAAATTCCATTTGACATTCTCCTCAAAGCCTCTTTTATAATATCTTCAGTACTTAATCCTGTTGCATCAATCTGCATAACCGTCTTTTGTGCTTCTGACGGTGATGCACCGAGTGCTATAAGTGCATTTACCGCACCTGTATCTGCACGAACAGAAGATGTTACGGCAGTATTTACTGCCGACTGACCTCCCACTGCATCCTGAGTATCGATTTTTCCTTTAAGCTCTAAAATGACTCTCTGTGCCGCCTTTGGTCCTACACCTGGGGCACGGGTAATTGCCTTAACATCCTCTGCAATAATGGCATATGCTAAATCCTGCACGCTTAATGTTCCAAGTATTGAAACCGCTGCCTTGGGACCTATTCCCGATATTGCAATCAGTTTATTAAAGTAATCAATCTGTTCGTTGGTAAGGAAGCCAAAAAGCCCTACTGCATTTTCACTTATATGAAAATGGGTAAAAACCTTAACACGCTCTCCTATTCCGCCCATTTTTGCGATATCGCTTACAGGCATACTTACACTGTAACCAACACCGCCCACATCGATTATTACTCCGCTTTCACTTTTTGCAGCTATTATTCCGTTTAAAAAGGATATCACAACACAATTCCTCCAAACTGTTTGATTGAATTAAATCTCATACTGTTGCCATGGCACACGGCAATTGCCAATGCATCGGCAACGTCATCAGGCTTTGGAATTTCGCTAAGCCCCAGTATGGATTTCATCATTTGCTGAATCTGAGCCTTACCTGCCCGTCCGTAGCCTGTAAGTGCCTGCTTTACCTGAAGCGGCGTATATTCGTATATGGGGATTTTGTTTTGTACGGCGGCAAGGATTATAACACCCCTTGCCTGACCTACTGTAAGGGCGGTTTTTGCGTTATTGTTGAAAAACAGTTCCTCTATACTCATAACATCAGGCTTATAGGTTTTGATAATTTCATCAACGCCGTTATACACCTTTTCAAGTCTTTCCTCCAAAGGGGTATGTGCACGTGTGGTAACTGCATCATATGCAACAGTTTTATACCTGTTTCCCTCTTTATCAACAACACCATAGCCCACAATTGCAATACCCGGATCAATTCCGAGAATACGCATTATATCACTCTGCCTTCTTTCTGAGCATTGCATCCTTTACCACTGGGACATCAGTTTTTATATAAAGCGTCATCGCAGCGTGGTTTGCAACCTCAATATCATTCATATTTTCATCCTTTAAAACTTCTACCTTTTGAGTAGTAAAGTCTTTTCCAGGTTGTATTATTTCAATTTCATCGCCGAGGAAGAAACGGTTTCTTTGCGTAACCTTGGCAAGTTTTGTCTTTTCGTCATAATCAAGCACAATACCTATTATATCACAAGTTCTGATATATGAGCTTGAGCCGTAAATCTGTGCCCCTGTATCGGGAATACCGAAGAAAAAGCCAGTATAATAGTCACGGTGGCTTACCTTCTTAACCTCGTCAAGCCACATTGGATTAAACTTGTATCCTGCAGGGTCAGCATAATAAGCATCGATAGCCTTTCTGTAAGCTGCAATTATCGTTGCAACATAATATTCACTCTTTACCCTGCCTTCAATTTTAAGGGAATAAACACCGCTTGCAACAATCTCAGGAATATGCTCAATCATACATAAATCCTTTGAATTCATAATGAACGTTCCACGCTCATTTTCATAGACGGGAAGAAATTCTCCAGGACGTTTTTCCTCCATAAGTGCATAGTTCCATCTGCAAGGGTGCGAGCAAGCACCATAGTTACTGTCACGCGCTGTCATATAATTACTAAGAAGGCATCTGCCCGAATACGAAACACACATTGCACCGTGAATAAAAGCTTCCAGTTCACAATCTAAGCTTATGTTATCACGGATTTCACGCACCTCGGAAAGAGTCATCTCACGGGCAAGCACCACCCTTTTAGCACCCATTTCGTGCCAGGACTGAACGGTTGCGTAGTTTGTGTTGTTTGCCTGCGTACTGATATGTATTTCAAGGTCGGGAGCTACTCTTTTGCAAATGTTAAAAGCACCTAAATCAGAAATGATTACCGCATCCGCACCCATATCCGAGATTTCCTTGAAATATGCTTCCATTTGATTTAAGTCACGATTGTGAGGAATGATGTTTGCGGTAATATACACCTTTTTCCCCATACTGTGTGCAAATTCAATACCCTCACGCATTTCGTCAGGGGTAAAGTTATCCGCCGCAGTTCTCAAAGAAAAACATTCTCCACCGATATAAACGGCATCTGCACCATATTTAAGTGCTATTTTCAGTTTATATAAATTGCCGGCAGGTGCCAGAAGCTCAACTTTTTGCATAGCTAATTTCCCTTCATTTTTTAACTGACAAGGCAACACCGTCACCAATAGGAATTATCGATGTGGTAAGCTCGTCATTAGACATTATTTCTTCAAGATACATATGAAGTCTTTTTACAATGGTAATCTTTCTTCTTATAACCTTTTCATCGTCCTCTATCATTCCGTGATAGAGTATATTGTCCGAGAGAAGCACGCCCCCCGATTTAAGAAGTCTTAATAAATCGGGCAGAAATTCTATGTACTGTCCCTTAGCAGCATCGAGGAAAATAAAATCAAAGCTGCCATCGAGCCAATGCAGTACCTCCGCTGCCTCTCCCTCAATAACCTTTATCTTTTTTTCATAGCCTGAGGAAAAGACATTGTCCACTGCAATATCTGCGTGTTTCTTGTAACGCTCAACTGTCACAATAGTACTGTCGTCAGGAAGATTGTCCGCCATTAAAATAGCACTGTATCCAACTGCTGTCCCAATTTCAAGCACACGTGAAGGCTTTATAAGCTTTAAAAGTGTTACTATAAATTGCTCCGTTGATTTTTGCACAATTGGAGCATAGCTTTCCTCCAGTGCGGATTTTCGCCTTAATTCCCGGAGAAATTCGCCCCTGTCAGGGATAAGATTATCTAAAAAATTCTGATCCATAATACACCTTAATACTGAATTTGTTCTTTGATTTTTTCGGCCATTTTTTCGTCAAATAATTCACTTATTATTTCAAAGCCGAATTTATATGCAGAACCCATACCATCAGCGGTTATAAAGTTATCGCACTTTACAACTGATTTCTTGATGTAATTCCCGCCTTTAAAGCTATCTTCAAACCCAGGATAACAGGTCGCATCCTTTCCCTCAAGAAGTCCCATTTTTCCTAAAATAGAGGGTGCTGCACAGATGGCACATATGATTTTTTTATTATCTGCCGCATACTGCACAATTCTTTTTACATCACTGCTTGCGTCCATATTGTTTGTGCCGCCAAGCCCACCAGGAAGAATCAGGGCATCTATATTTTTAAGTTCCACATCAGAGAGAGCTATATCTGCCTTTACAGTAATATCGTGGGCACCCGTTATATATTCGCCGGTAACACCTACTGTTTTAACCTCTGATCCGGCACGCCTTAAAAGGTCAAGAGGAGCAAGTGCCTCCACCTCTTCAAACCCGTCTGCCAAAAACATATATACCATTTAGCTCTCCTCCTCGATAATAAATTTTTTCACCAGAAACTGGGGCTGATAGCTTTCCTTTGCACGCCTTAAGCCTTCAATTCCCATATCCTCTTCACGGTTTACGTATTTGCAATCCTTCCACTCATTTTCACAAAAAAGCTTATTAATTGCCTGATACGCTCCACGGTAATTTTCGTCAGCAAGCTCGATTTGTATAAGTGCCGTATCCTCGTTTAACCTTTCTCCGAATGACATTGCAGCAATTTCGCCGTTGATTTTAATTACTGCACCCTTTTGGTTAAAGTCAAAATAATGCTCAAAGTATTTTTCCATTGCCCCAAGTTCAAAAGGGTTAACATTCTTAGCCTTGGCACCTACCCACGCTTTGGCTTTGTCGGCACATTCCTTTAAAAGCAAAGGGTCTGTTACACTTATATATTGAAAATCATAGTTGTCCATAAAATAGTTAAGATGATTTCGCTTGGAGTGAAGCTTCTTTCCCGAAAGGGTTATCATTTTTTCTGTCAGATAAACATAGTCAAACGAATCCCTGCTCTCTTTAAAGGAAAAACGCTTTACATCAATCTGTTTTAATTTTTCTGCATTTTCAGCACTCACAAGCCTTAAGCAAAGCTTTTCCCCTTTGCTTTGAGCATATTGAGAAAGCTCATCAAAAGCACGCTCTAAATTCCCTTTCCCTATTGGGAAAAAGTAGGATGGGTTTTTTCCTTTTATATTAAATCTTATAAAAAGAAATTCTCCATTTTCGGCAAGCTCAAGATTGTAGTAGTTATTCCATATAAACATGGTCATAAATACGCCTTCTGAAGCGTTGGTACTATCCTGTAACCTATACTTATTATATCGCTCAAAATCGCTTGCACTTATAGATTTAAATTCAAGCATTCAAACACCTTCATTGTTATTTATAACTTTTACCTTTAAAGAGCACCTTAAGCCCGAATTTAGGTAGTGCCAGCATACGCATAAACCTTGATGGTTGTTTTATAAGTCTGTACAGCCACTCAATCCCGTGATTGCAGTAAAATTCGGGTGCACGCTGAACAGTGCCCGCAAAAACATCAAGACAACCGCCCGCCCCAATGGCAAGCTTAACATTAAGTCTTTCACGATTATTATAAATCCAGTTTTCCTGTTTCGGGAATCCAAGACATACCATAAGGAAATCGGGTGATTTCTTATTAATGTCATCTATTACTTCATCATCATTATCAAAATAGCCGTCATGAGTACCTGCTATTTTAAGATTGGGATACTGCTTTAAAAGGTTTTCTGCTGCGGCTTCTGCAACGCCCGGTTTTGCCCCGAGAAGGTAAAGTGATTTACCCTTCTTTTCCATAATAGGAAGAAGGGTACAAACCAAGTCAAAGCCCGCTACCCTTTCCGAAATGGGGTTACCGAGAATTTTTGCACCATAGACAACCCCTATGCCATCAGGAATAACCATATCGGCACTATTCAGCACATTTGCAAATTCAGGATTGTTTGAGGCATAAAGAAGAATTTCTGAATTCGGGGTGAAAATCATATTAAATCCTTCCTCATCCAGATACAAAGAAGCAAGTGCAACTGCCTCATCCATAGTATATTTATTTACATGTACGCCCAAAATATTTACAGTTTCCATAAAAGTACTCCTACATCATAATATATCAACTTATATTATACCACACAAATAGCGGTTACGCAATAAAAAAACAATCAT
>JAZLEL010000068.1:0-5358 GCA_045615265.1 Clostridia bacterium
TTTGATAAAGAAATTTCTGCCTTTCGTTATTTTTTAAAGGAAAGCACCATATATTAGAGCGAAAGGATGAAACCTAATGAACATAAACGCATTTACGCAGCATTTTCCGCCACGGCTTACGGAAACGCTGCTTATCATGGGGACAAAGGACATGCAGGAGATACGCATTACGGCGGACAAGAATGTGGCAGTGGTAAAAAGCGGCGTTTTGCTTGATAGCGGAGTTAATGTAAGTCGGGAAATGCTTAGAAAAATAGTGGATTCAATGTGCCGCGGCTCTCTTTATGCAATGCAGCAGAGCCTCGCATTGGGATATATTACTCTTTCAGGTGGCCATAGGGTAGGCGTATGCGGAAGATGCGTTACAGAAAACGGTGTTATAACGCATATGACGGATATTTCATCCATCTGCATACGTATATCACGTGCAGTGATAGGGGCGGCAGACAGTATAATGGAATATATTGAATGTCGGGGAAGACTTTACAATACGCTTATAATATCGCCTCCGGGCTGCGGAAAGACCACTGTTTTACGAGATGCTCTCAGGCAATTGGGAAATAGGTACAGGGTATGCATAGTCGATGAAAGAAGTGAAATAGCCGCCTGCCATCAGGGGATTCCTACCCACGATGTAGGGAAATTTACCTGCGTGATGGACGCCGCTCCAAAGGCACAGGGGATAATGATGGTTCTCAGAAGTATGTCACCCGAAATTATTGCCACGGATGAAACGGGGAGCCGTGAGGAGGAGGCGGCAATCTGCCACCTTATAAACTGCGGTGCAAAAATCATTACCACCGCCCACGGTTACAGTGAAAAGGATATTTTAAGGAGAAAACATCTGGGAAGTCTTGTCGAAAAAGGTGTTTTTGAAAGAATAATAGTTTTAGGAAACAGCAATGGTGTTGCAACCGTTGAAAAAATTATTACGGACGGCAGGGTGATAAGGCGTGCTTAAAATAATAGGGGCTGTGGCGGTAATTTTGTCGGCAACGCTGCTCGGTATGAAAAAATACAATGACATTTTTGAACGCAGGAGGACTTTGCAGGAAATATTTGACGGATGCATACAGGTGAAAAATGCCTTAAGATGCATATGTGCACCCCTGCACGAGAGTTTTTTATGCGGCGGGGAATTTTTCAGGGCGGCTTCAGGAAAAATCAAGGAGGGTATGCTTCCCGAGGAGGCTATAAAGGATACTGCCCACGGCGTTAAGGTACTTAAGAAAGAGGATTTAAACATAATAGAACGATTTGCCGCAGGGCTTAGTGCACAGGATTTGAAAGGGCAGATTGCAAATATGGAGCTTTTCACAAAGCTTCTGGAAACGGAAATAAAAAATGCAACCGATGAGCTTAACAGCCGTGGAAAGCTCTATGTAAAAGGGAGTGTGCTTACTGCGGCGGCAGTGGTGCTTCTGCTTATTTAAAGGAGAATAGGAATGGATGTAGAACTGATTTTTCAGATTGCGGGAATAGGAATAATTGTTTCGGTGATGAATGTGCTTCTTTCCCGCAGCGGTCGTGACGAGCAGGCTCTTATGATAACAATAGCGGGGCTTGTAGTTGTGTTGATGATGGTCATAAAAGAGATTGCACAGCTTTTTGAAACTATAAAGACGGTGTTTGGAATATGAATATAATCGGACTGACGGCTGCGGGTATCTGCGTATCGGTGCTGGCACTTGCGGTAAAAAATATTAAGGGTGAAATGGGGCAGCTTATAACCATTGCGGGAGCGATAATATTGATGGCAGCCGTTCTTCCCTACATAATAGCGGTTATTTCTGCAATACGTGAATTTTCCGAGCTTAGCAGCCTCGGAGAAAAATTTCTAAGCCCTGTTCTTAAGATTACGGGCATAGCGTATATCAGTCAGCTTGGCTCGGAGCTTTGCACAGACAGTGGAGAAACGGCACTTGCAAAAAGAGTGGAAAATGCAGGAAAAATTGCCGTAACTGTTGTTTCGCTGCCTCTTGCAAAGGAAGCCTTTACTAAAATTATGGAGATACTGTCATGACAACCGAGAGCATAAACCCCAACATAAGCGGTCAAGCCGCCGAAAATATAGAAAAGATTTTTGGAGATTTCAGCTTTCAGGACGTAGTGGGAGATATTGTCAAGGGAACATTTTCTCCCGACTCGCAAAATATTATAAACAGGCTGATTTCGCTTTTTTTGGGAGAATTAAAAACGGCTTTTGTACTTGTAGGAAGTATTGCGGCACTTATTCTTATAAGTGCGTTTATAAACAATCTTCATCAATCCTTTGGGAAGAATGCCATAAGCCAGGCAACGGGACTTGCTATTTTTATCTATATTGCGGCAATTGCGGCGACTGCCTTTGAAACGGTGACAGGGTACGTGCTTTCAACGCTTCGTGATATAACACTCTTTGTGCACAGTATTATTCCGTCTATGGCGGCACTTTGCATTTCGGGAGGAGAGGTTGTCACCGCAACTATGGCACACCCTGTAATCTATTTTGTGTGCAGTGCGGCAGGAGCACTCATAAAAAATGTAATAACTCCCATTGTGCTTTTAAGGGCGGTATGCACACTTCTTTGCTCGATAACCCAGAACAGCTCCCTAAATGAATTTTCGGAGCTTTTTGCAAAGCTGCATAAAACCCTGCTTAGCTTATCTATGTCTCTCTTTGCAGGAATTTTGGGGATAAGCTCTTTTGCAGCAGCAAGCTTTGATAATCTTGCGGCAAGGGGTGTAAAATTTGCAATAAGTGCATCGATCCCCGTTGTGGGCGGCTCAATTTCCGAGGCAATGAGCTCCGTAGCAGGAAGTGCAATGCTGCTTAAAAATGCAGTGGGGCTGGGCGGAGTAATGGTGATTTTTGCTATGTTTGCACTGCCACTTCTTAAAATATGGGCGTTGTCGCTCGCTTTCCGTCTTACTGCGGCATTTACTGCTCCTGTCAGTGAAAAAAGGGTAACAGAAACACTGAGAAAAATAGGGGGCTGCATAGATATGCTTTTTTCGTCCATAGCTTCAATGGGGACAATTATGATAATAGCACTGGCATCAATTTTATAGGTGACAAGGTGATGATATGTATGAATATATGAGAAATCTGGGTGCGGTGCTTATGCTGATAGCCTTTGCAAACATCCTTGTTCCTGAGGGAAATATCAAAAAATACGTTTCGCTCGCAATGGGATTTATTCTTATTATTGCGGCACTATCAGTAGTGCCTGGAAAAATCGGGGAAATTTCATTTTCGGCAGAGTCTTTTGAAATGAGCGAGGACGATATCGCAAAGGCACAGGCAGAGCACAGGGCACAGGTACTGAAGATGCATCGGGAAAATATGAAGAAAAAAATAGAAGAGCATATGAAAGGCGAGTCAAAAGCCTATGTGGAGGTGTCGGAGGAGGGGGAAATTACCTTCGTAACCCTCTATGTAAAAGGCGATGAAAGCGAGGCAGTTTTGTATATAACAAACACCTTAGGCGTACCCAGAGAAAGGATAAAGATAAAATATGATGAAAATTGACAAAATCTTCGGGGATAAAAAGGGTAATAAAATAATATACATATTATTAGCAATGGGAATACTGCTCCTTACTTTGGGAAGCGGGGTTAAGACAACACCTTTAAAAGAGGTTTCCCAGACAGATTCCCGCTCGGCACAGGCGGAGCGTATTTTATCGGAAATAAAGGGCGTTGGAGAGGTAAGGGTAATGATTTCTGAAGAAGAAATGAAAAAGGAATCTGTTTTTTCGGATAATAATGAACAAAACCCCCTTTGCAGCGTGCTGATTGTTGCCGATGGGGCATCAGATGTGCGTGTCCGTGAAAGAATTGTGCGTGCAGCCACGGCAGCTCTTGGAGTAGAGCCCCATAAAATCGAGGTTTTTGAAAGGAAGGAATAAAGATGATGATGGTTGTAAAGAAAAAGCAGCTTGTTGTTGCGGCACTGGCTGTTATAATAGGTACGGCTGGATATCTGAATGCGGGAAAAGACTCTGAAACAGAAGCCGGACAAAAGTATTTGGGCGAGGCACAGCTTGTAAGCTCGGAAGAAACTGAAAAAGCCGAGGAAACCGACTTCTTTGCACAGGCACGCATTGACCGTGAGGCGGGCAGAAGTCGCAGCATTGAAACCTTTAATGCAGTGCTTCAAAATGAAAATGCAGATAGTGAAACTAAGGCAAGTGCTCAGCAAGGCGTTTTAGAGCTTGCCGAAAACACCGAAACGGAGGCGGCGGTGGAAAATCTGCTCCGTGCACGTGGCTTTGAAGATGCGGTATGCTATATAAATAATGGTATGGCAAACGTAGTTGTAAAAACAGATGTGCTTGATAGTGCGGGTGCGGCACAAATTTCTGAAATTGTGACACAGCAAAGTGGAATCCCGCAGGAAAAAATCAAGATAATGGAGATGAACTGATAAAATATCTTGATTATTTTTTACAATAGTGATAAAATAACACTATAAAGCGTACGAAAGGAAGTATTTGGTATGACTGATAATTTCATCGCAACAGAAAATGGTAATATAAAGATTTCTCAGGAAGTAGTAGTTCGTATCAGTGCTATTTCAGCACGTGAGGTTGAAGGTGTTGCAGGTCTTGGAAGTACCGGCGGCTGGAGCGAGCTTTTAGGCAAGAAAACCTCCGATAAAGGTATAAAGGTTGAAATGACAGAAGATGCCACAACTATCGAGGTACACGTTACTGTAAAATTCGGCGTTAAAATAAATGAGGTTGCTTATAAGCTTCAGCAGGCTGTAAAAAATGCAGTGGAATCTTATGCAGGTCTTGACAATATAACCGTAAACATTTTTGTTGACGGTATCGAGCCTGAGAAGCCTATCGAAGATAAAACAGAAGAAAAGTAAACGGGGTTTTATAAATGATTACAGAATATACAAACCGTGGCGTTTGCTCCCGTAAGACGGTGGTTGATTTATCCTCAGACGGAACGATTAACGACATTCAAATCATCGGCGGCTGCAACGGCAACACAAGCGGTATTGCAAAGCTTCTTAAGGGTATGAATGCCCGTGATGCCATACAAAGGCTTAAGGGAATCGATTGTAACGGGCGTGGCACAAGCTGCCCCGATCAGGTGGCGTTTGCTCTTGAGCAGGCACTTAATAATCTTAAATAACAAAAAAGGCCGTGTAAAAAACTCGGTTTTTTACACCCCCTTTTTCTGGGGATAGGAAAAATGATTCAGAACGGACAAACTGAGCTGACAAAGCCTATATTAAGGCTTTGTCAGGTTACCCGAAGGCGTACGTGGGTACGTCGAGAGGCGAAGTTTGTTCGTAGCAAAAAGGCTTAAAAAACAGAAAAATCGAATAAATTGAGATTTTTCAACCAATTTAACACAATT
>JAZLEL010000069.1:0-11869 GCA_045615265.1 Clostridia bacterium
AGCCAATCCATAGTCATATTTCCTTTCAGTTATTCTTGAAATAATCCTTTAACTTATCAGAGAATTTCTTTCGCTGGTTATAGTTTTTCTCGTTACTTTCGTTTGCAAACTGCTCCAGAATTTCACGTTGCCTTGACGAAAGATTTTTGGGTATTTCCACAATTATACGCACATACTGATCACCACGTGCACCGCCTCTGACTGAGGGGATACCCCTTCCCTTAAGCCTGAACTTCGTTCCGTGCTGAGTTCCCTCGGGGATACGCTGGGTTACCTTTCCGTCAATTGTGGGGATTTCTATTTCGCATCCTAACGAAGCCTGAACAAATGTAATCGGCACATCTACATATACATTGTTACCCTCACGAGTGAACACCTGACTCGGCTTAACATAGACCGTTATAAGAAGGTCGCCGCTGGACCCTCCGCGAAGTCCTGCCTCGCCCTGACCCCTCAGTGAAACCGACTGTCCGTGGTCGATACCTGCGGGGATATTAACCTCAAGCTCACGCTTTTTTCTGTTCTGTCCGCTGCCGTTACAAACGGGGCAGGGATCTGAAATTGTTGTTCCTCTACCGCCGCACTGATTACACGTAGTTGTGGAAGCAAACTGTCCAAAGGGGGTATTCTGGACTGTACGCATCTGTCCCGTGCCGCCGCAACGGGCACATTTTACAGGAGATGTTCCTTTTTTTGCTCCGCTGCCGCCACATTCGTCACAGCTTTCTCCGCGGATAATGGTAACCTTTTTCTTGCAGCCGAAAGCCGCCTCCTCAAAAGTAAGCTCTACCGCCTGCTGAATGTCACGACCTCTGACAGGTCCGTTTCTTCTGGAAGACCCGCCAAAGCCGCCACCAAAGAAGCTGTCAAAAATATCGCCCATATCAAAACCGCCAAAGCCGCCGCCAAAGCCGCTTCCTCCACCGCCGAAGCCGGCATTGGGATCTACACCTGCATGGCCGAACTGGTCATAACGGCTGCGTTTTTCGCTGTCACTTAATACGTCATATGCTTCTGCCGCTTCTTTAAACTTATCCGCCGCTTCTGGATTGTCTTTATTAAGGTCTGGGTGGTATTTTTTTGCAAGCTTTCTGTATGCTTTTTTTATTTCATCGTCCGAAGCGCCTTTTTCTACGCCGAGGACTTCGTAATAGTCACGTTTATCTGCCATAATACACCTCAAAGAATGTAAAGGGGCGGCGAAAGTCACCGTCCCTTTGCATTATTGCCAATTAGTTATTTGTTGTGTCTGTGAAGTCTGCATCGTACACGTTCTCGCCGTTTGCACCTGTCTGCTGACCTGCATCTGCACCGGGCTGACCCTGAGGATTAGCCTGGCTATAAAGCTTTGTGCTGATTTCGTAGAACTTCTGCTGAAGAGCTTCTGTTGCAGCTTTAATCTGGTCGTTGTCTGTACCCTTAAGGGCTTCCTTAACCTTATCAATTTCCGCCTGAACTGCATCTTTATCAGCCTGCTCTACCTTATCACCGATTTCTCCGAGAGTCTTTTCGCTCTGATATACAAGCTGGTCTGCATTGTTACGGATTTCGATAGCTTCCTTGCGTTTCTTATCCTCTTCTGCATACTGTTCAGCTTCTTTTACAGCCTTGTCGATATCCTCGTCAGAAAGATTTGAAGAAGCGGTAATTGTAATCTTCTGCTCCTGACCTGTACCGAGGTCTTTTGCACTTACGTTTACGATACCATTAGCATCGATGTCGAATGTAACCTCAATCTGGGGAACCCCACGGGGAGGGGGTGCAATACCTGAAAGCATGAAGTTTCCGAGAGTCTTATTATCCTGTGCCATTTCTCTTTCTCCCTGAAGAACGTGAATGTCAACGCTTGTTTGATTATCAGCAGCAGTTGAGAAAATCTGACTCTTTCTTGTGGGGATAGTTGTATTTCTTTCGATAAGCTTTGTGCAAACACCGCCCATTGTTTCGATACCGAGGGAAAGGGGTGTTACGTCAAGAAGAACGATGTCCTTAACGTCACCGCCGAGTACACCTGCCTGAATAGCTGCACCGAGCGCAACACATTCGTCAGGGTTGATACCCTTGTGAGGGTCTTTTCCGATAAGCTTCTGTACTGCTTCATTAACAGCGGGGATACGGCTGGAACCGCCAACCATTACAACCTTGTCAATTTCGGATGCGGAAAGACCTGCATCGGAAAGAGCCTTCTTTGTGGGGATAATTGTACGTTCCACAAGATTTGCTGTAAGTTCGTTGAACTTAGCACGTGTAAGCGTGATATCAAGATGCTTTGGACCTGTTGCATCTGCAGTGATGAAGGGAAGATTGATAGCACTTGTTGTTACACCTGAAAGCTCAATCTTTGCCTTTTCTGCAGCTTCCTTAAGTCTTTGCATAGCCATTTTATCAGTAGAAAGGTCAATACCGTTTTCCTTTTTGAACTCATCTACAAGATATTTGATGATAGCATCATCAAAATCGTCACCGCCGAGGCGTGTGTCGCCGTTTGTTGCCAAAACTTCAAATACGCCGTCACCGATATCAAGGATAGATACGTCAAATGTACCTCCGCCGAGGTCATATACCATAACCTTCTGGTCGTTTTCCTTATCCATAACGTAAGCAAAAGCTGCTGCAGTAGGCTCGTTTATGATACGAAGAACTTCAAGACCTGCAATCTTACCTGCATCCTTTGTAGCCTGACGCTGTGCGTCTGAGAAGTAAGCAGGAACTGTGATTACCGCCTGAGAAACTGTTTCGCCGAGGTAGCTTTCTGCATCTGCCTTAAGCTTGGCAAGTACCATTGAGCTGATTTCGGGGGGAGTATAGCTCTTATCATCAATGTTTACCTTGAAATTTGTACCCATTTCTCTCTTGATAGAGATAACTGTTCTGTCAGGATTTGTAACTGCCTGTCTCTTTGCAACCTGACCTACAAGTCTTTCGCCTGTTTTTGTAAAAGCTACAACTGAGGGAGTAGTTCTTGCACCCTCTGCATTTGCGATAACGGTAGGCTCGCCGCCTTCCATAACTGCTACGCATGAATTAGTTGTACCTAAGTCAATACCAATAATTTTTGCCATGATTTTTACCTCCAAATATATCAAAAAAATTTATAAACACATTTTAGGGATTGTTAAGGGGGTACCCCTTAACCTCATAGATTCCGTCAAAAGCAAGGGCGTGTACCTTGATTTTGACACCTTGCAAGGGCTACCGCGGTGAGCGGTGCGCGAGCGAAAGCCCTTTACTCGAAGCGAAACATTTTCGTCAGAAACTTTTCGCTTCGAAAGGCTGAGATTGTCAGCCGTCTTTAGTTTGCTACTTTAACCATACTGTGGCGGATAACTCTGTCGCCTATTTTGTAGCCTTTCTGGAATTCCTCAACAATTGTGTTTTCTCCTGCTTCTTCATCATCTACGTGCATTACTGCATTGTGAAATTCGGGGTTAAACTCTTCGCCTACCGCCTTAATTTCTTCAACGCCCAAAGCGGTCATTACCTCTTCCAGCTGTTTTTTCAGCATTACAACACCCTCATAGAAGCCGTCCTTATTTTCTGCACTGTCAAGTGCACGCTGGAAATTATCCATAACAGGAAGAAACTTTTCAACAACCGTCGCCTTTGCCTCAGGGTAGATGGATTCCTTCTCTTTAATAGTACGTTTGCGGTAATTGTCGTATTCAGCAAGCGTACGCATATATTTTTCGTTTACGTCATTATATTTCTTTTCAAATTCGTTTTCCTGTGCATCTTCTTCGGGGGAATTAACCTCTTCCGTTACCTCTTCATTAATGCTCTCTTCTGCTTTTTTCTTATCAGCCATTTTTATCAATCCTTTCCATAAAGCATACTGCCTAAAATCTCGCTTAAACGGTCGTTTATAAGCTCAAGCGAGGATACCACCCTTGCGTAATTCATACGCTTAGGACCGATAATTCCGATTTTTCCGTGAAGCTTTCCGCCTACGTTGTAATTTGCTACCACAAGGCTTGTATCACGCATTTCGGGGACAGCATTCTCACTGCCGATTTTAATACTTATGTTTTCGTCTTCCGTACTCATAAGGCTGAGCATCTGAGACACGTTTTCCCTACTATCGATGAAGGAAAGAAATTCTCTCGCACGCTCGATATTTTCAAATTCGGGGTTATTCAAAATATTTGATGCCCCGCCGATGTACACCCTGTTTTGAGTATTGCCCAAACATTCTAAAACAAACTCAATTACCGTTTTTAAGAAATCGCCGTAGGACGACATTGCCTCGTATATGAGCATAAGGCGTGCAGGTGTAAAATCGTCTGCCGAAAGGCCCGTAAGCTGTCCTGAAAGGAATTCCGAAATAGAATCAATAACCTCGTAATCTATTTCTTCCTGAACCTTCATATGGCGGTTTCTTACCACGCCTGCATCGGTAACTACTACGATCAGCACACTGCCCTTTTCAATAAGCATCATCTTAACACTGCGAAGACGGCTCTTTTGTGCCATGGGAAGTTCCACAATAGCAGGATAGTTTGTCGCTTTGGAAATTATATCGGAAATTTCCGAAACCACATTTTCCAGCTGACCGTACTTTCTGTCCATACTGCTCTGCAAGTTTGCAATCTCTTCCATAGTGAGACTGTATCGGTGCATCAGGGAATCGACATAAAACCTGTATCCCAGTTCCGAGGGGATTCTGCCTGCGGAGGTGTGGGGCTTGTCAAGATAGCCCATTTCCTCCAAGTCTGCCATTTCGTTACGAATGGTTGCCGCAGAAAGTCCCAAATCGTGATTTTTGGCAATATTGCGTGAGCCTACGGGCTCCGCCGTTTGAATATAATCTTCAATAATAGCCTGAAGTATCGCTTTTTTTCTTTCCGAAAGCTCCATACGCTCACCCCTTTTTGTTATTGTTAGCACTCACCCTCTTTGAGTGCTAACAATAATGTACCACTACCCACGCCGAAAGTCAAGTATTATTTTCTATTTTTTGAGGAGTATTACAAAAATATACAAAAAAAGAGGGGGTGTTCCCCTCTTTTTTACTTAATTACCTTATTGTTTACTTCCTCAGTAATTTTTGCGATAAATTCTTCGATAGACATACTTCCTATATCACCGTCACGGCGGTCACGGATAGAAACTGTGTTGTTTTCAATATCCTTATCGCCGACAAGAAGCATATACGGCACTTTTTCAAGCTGTGCTTCACGAATCTTGTAACCGATTTTTTCACTTCTGTCATCGATTTCAACACGAACTATGCCGCTTTCCTCAAGCTTTCTCTTAACCTCATAAATATAGTCAAGGTGACGGTCTGCAATCGGAAGAAGCTTAACCTGTACGGGAGCAAGCCATACAGGGAATGCACCTGCATACTTTTCAATAAGAAGGGCAAGTGTTCTTTCGTAGCAGCCGATAGATGTTCTGTGAATAATGTAGGGGTTTTTCTTGACACCGTCTTTATCCACATATTCCATACCAAACTTCTGTGCGAGCATCTGGTCAATCTGGATTGTGATAAGGGTATCCTCCTTACCGAATACATTCTTAATCTGTATATCAAGCTTAGGTCCGTAGAAAGCAGCCTCGCCTATTCCGATTGAATAGGGGATTTCAAGATGGTCAAGGATTTTCTCCATCATACTCTGTGCCTCGTTCCACTGCTCATCTGTACCAATATACTTTTCACGGTCGTTGGGATCCCACTGCGAGAAGCGGTATGAAACATCCTCGTAAAGGCCGAGGGTTTTAAGCATATAAATTGCAAGCTCCAGGCAGCCCTTAAATTCGCTTTCAAGCTGCTCGGGAGTACACATAAGATGACCTTCGGAAATGGTAAACTGTCTTACACGGATAAGGCCGTGCATTTCGCCCGATGCCTCGTTACGGAAAAGGGTAGAGGTTTCGTTAAGACGCATGGGAAGGTCACGGTAGCTTCTGCCACGGTTAAGATATGCCTGATACTGGAAAGGACAGGTCATAGGACGAAGTGCGAAAACTTCCTTGTCAGTTTCCTCATCACCAAGAACAAACATACCGTCCTGATAATGGTCCCAATGTCCCGAAATCTTATAAAGGTCGCTCTTAGCCATAAGAGGAGTCTTTGTAAGAAGCCAGCCACGTTTCTGCTCCTCATCCTCAACAAATCTCTGGAGAAGCTGAATTATTCTTGCACCCTTGGGCAAAAGGATGGGAAGTCCCTGACCGATAACATCGCTTGTGGTGAAAAGCTCAAGCTCACGGCCAAGCTTATTATGGTCACGCTTTCTTGCTTCTTCACGCTGCTCAAGGTATTCATTAAGCTCGTCCTTTGTAAGGAATGCAGTCGCATAGATACGCTGGAGCATCTTGTTCTTTTCGTCACCCCTCCAGTAAGCACCTGTTGCACTAAGAAGCTTGTACGCCTTAACCTTGCTGGTATAATTTACGTGGGGACCTGCACAAAGGTCTGTAAATTCGCCCTGCTTATAGAAGGAAATTACCTCGCCCTCGGGAAGCTCATTGATAAGCTCTACCTTATAAGGCTCGTCCTTCATCAGCTCAAGTGCTTCTTCTCTGGGAAGCTCAAAACGCTCAATCTTGAGGTTTTCTTTTGCTATTTTTTTCATTTCAGCTTCGATTTTTTCCAAATCCTCCGCCGTGAAGGGGGTGGGGGTATCAAAATCGTAGTAAAAGCCTGTGTCGATAGCAGGACCTATCGCCAGCTTAACTTCAGGGAAAAGTCTTTTTACTGCCTGTGCCATCACGTGGGAAGCACTGTGCCTGAGAATTTGCAGTTCGTTCATTTCTGACATTTTAAATCATCCTTTCAAAAAAAACAAGCACCCTTAATACAACGTATTAAGGGTGCATTAATGCACGGTTCCACCTTAATTTTCACTCAATTTCCCGTTAACGCAGGCTCACGGCAGAGAATACTTAATTTCCTCCCTGCAGCTCCGGAGTGGTGTTCACCAAGGCTCTGTATAGGGTGCTTCCAGCAATGACAATTTGTCAATGCACCCCTCTCTCATATACTCGGCAAAGGCTACTGTCTCCTTCATCGCTTTTACCTTGTCATTATAGCATATAACCTTTTATCCGTCAAGGAAAAAGTTAATTCTGTGTCCACACGGTCTTTTCCGCATAGGGGACAAGCGTGTCCGCATCCCAGACAAAGGCAGTAAAGCTCATAGAAACGCCCTCGGGAACGCCACGAGCCACCCTTGATATCAAAAGCTCATTTTTCAAAAGGGGCATTCCCTTAAGCATTGAGATATTATTCTTGTTATCATAACGGCTAATAACCATTGTATTTTCCAAAGCTTTTGTAGGATATGCCATAATATAAAGTGCCTTCTCTGTTTTTTCAGTTGCAACTGAACCTGTCACCTGTGTATATTTCCTGTCCGCAAGGCAGTATGTCGGGATAACAGGCCCTGTATAAAGGGTTTTGCTCTTGAAATGAACCTCTGTGTCAATACCCTCGCCCTCGTCACTGACATTTACATATGCGTGGAAATATCCGTCCTCCGCCCGCTCTGCAGTAAAGGGGATAAGCATATTAAAGAAATGATTCTCCTCATACGCTTTATCATTGCAGGTGTAGCTTTCTCCCGAAAATGTTCTGTAATCAGTTCCGTGAATGGAGGGGATTAGCTTTCCGTCCGATACCATAAAATATGTGTGGTATGCAGTTGTGTCCTCTCTCACAAAGATATTTCCTGCCTCATCTTCTAATAAGGGGTCATCATTTGTCATATCCATATGATACCATTTCCCGTCAAGTTTTACATAGTTCCACATATGACTTTTTTCCTCGGAATAGCAAATATCCATCTCTATTCCAAGTGCTTTCGCAATCACATAAAGAGCTTGTGTGTATCCCTGGCAAACGGCTTTCTTATCACGAAACACCCCTATGGCGTGACGAATTGAGTTGGGGACGGAATTACTTATCGCAGGGTCCTTGCTTTCTACCCTAACGTCATAAGCACAGTCGGCAACCATTTTATCGTGAATTACAATAAGTTTTTCAAGGTCGGTATTGTACGATGCTGCAAGGGAGGTATACTCCTTCACCCCGTCTTCTATTTGCTTACGGGCGATTTCCGCCTCCTCTATACTTTCAACCATATATATAGGCACGACATATTCAACGATATCCGTTCCCGGAACGACACCCAAAATTTCATACTCTGTTTTAACAGGTATTTCGGGATGCGTGAGCAATGCGTCAAAATATTTGTCGGCAAAATCCTGCTCCGAAATGAGGTACTGTGACAGCCCCGTAATTTTTTCGGGAAGTTTCCCGTAAGAGAAAACTGCCTCTGCTATATATTCGTCAAAGGGCATTGTGTTAAAGAAGCTGATGCCGAAGTCTTCCGCTTCCTCTATTATAACATCCTGGGCTTTGCCAAGCCTTGCCCCGCCTGACAAAACGCTCGTTTCTGCCGTAATCTCCTTAAAAATAACATCCTGTGCAAAGGAACTAGACGAAATAAAAAGAAATGCCATTAAAAAGCATATTGTACGCTTAATCATATTACACCCTCCAAACCGTATGGTAATATTTTACCTCTTTTTTAGTGGGTTGTCAAGATTTTGGCAAGTACAACAAAAAAAGAACAGCCCCTTTCGGGACTGTCCTTTTTTTGCATTAAGCATTTTATAAGAGTCTAAGATTGACCTTATCTTCTGTATACAACTACTTCAACAAGCTTTTCGTCAACTACTCTTACGAATACTGTAGAAGTTTCGTCGTCGAAGTCGCCAACGAGAGACTTGCCAGCACTTGTTTCGTAGATTTCGGGTTTTCCACCAGGATTCTCTGTATAGTCAACAAGTGTGTAGTTAGCAGCACGCTGCATAAGAACATAGTTGCTACCATCAGCAGCTGTTGTTACGTTTGCTGCTGCATCTTCAAGCCAGATGAAGTCGCTGGAAGCGTCCTTTGTTTCATCAACAAGAGATGCGTGGTGGTAAACGTCCTTAGTTGCATCATCGATACCAGCCTGGAGACCTGCAGTATAGTTAGTAGAAGCTGTTACCTTGTAAAGCATCTGGAAGTCGCCTACGATACCTTCTGCATTAGGTGTGCTTACAAGAATGATATCGCCGATACCAATTTCAGTGGGAGCGCCACCTGCTGCAGAGTCGTAACCGTTATCGTTGTAGATTTTATAAGAAACATCGTTACCAGCCTGGATACCTGTAATCTCAACAGCTTCGCCATCATCATAAGCAACGGTCTTCTTACCAGTTACGATAACTGCATCGCTGTCAACTGCGATAGCAGCTACGAGGTCGTAACCGAGTGCAAGTGTGTAAACTCTGTTTTCAAGAGCGTATGCAACAGTTGCATATTCTTCGGCGTCAACAAGCATCTGAGTAGCCTTACCTACCTGAACGTCTTCAGACTCAACCTTGTCGTCACCTGCTGCATCATCAGCAAGAGCGAACATAACTGTGTTTTCATCAAAGCTCTTAGAGCCAAGAGTCATTGATTCTTCGCTGTACTTGTTTGTAACAGGAGTACCGCTGGAAACAGGAGTAGAAGCGCCTGCGTTAACCTGGTTAAGTGTCTTTACTACGCCGTCTCTAATCTTGATTTCGCAGATAAGCTTAGCTGCTGTATCTGTATGAGTATAAGCTTCAGCAAGAGTATAAGTTGCAGGAGTCTTGGAACCACCAGTTGTATCCATGATATCAGCAAGAGCGTCTGCAACGAAAGCACCTGTCTGACCTGTTACATTGTTGTAGGTAAGAGTTGTGCCGAGTTCGTAAGAAGCAACTGTACCGTCTGCAAGAACAACTTCGATAGCATATTTGCCCATAGAATTGCTCTTACCTACGTTAAGGATAAGACCGTAGTTACCCTTTGCTGCAGAAGCGTCTGCATAAGCGATCTGACCATCTACGTTAAGGTAGAAGAGACCTTCCATGTTCTTAAGAACTCTTGCGTCAGCGAAGTAGTCACTAAGCACAGAAGGCTTGTAGTCTTCGCCAGCAATTGTTACGTCCTTGTCTACAGTATCAGAAGGCCAACTTTCAACTGTACCTGTTACAGATGCAGTAGATACGTAGAATACGCGAACGTCATTGTTGTGAACTCTAGCAACTGTAACTGTGTCGCCTGCTGCGATGTCTTCGATAGAAGCAACCTTGCCGTCCTTGTAAACGATTGCAAGTTCATCATCAGCTTCTGTGTCAAACTTTGTGAGAGAGTCTGTATCAGCATAAGTTTCAAACTTAACTACGCCTCTGTCTGTTTCAACAGCTTCGATAACGGACTCTACATCATATCTTGTTACGATAACCTTATCATAACCTGCTACTGAGCTATCGCTTTCGATAAGCTCAATTTTACCGCCGTTTGAAAGAAGTGCTGCAAAGTCATTAGTAGCAAGAATATCTGCACCGTTTTCTCCGCTATTATCATCAACTTCTTTTGCAAGAGTAGCGTTGCCCTTAAGGCTAAAGTTTACCCAACCGTAGATGTTGTCTGCAAGAGTTACATCATAGGTCTTGTTGTCATTACCGGGCTTTCTGTACTTAATAACGTTTTCTTCAGTGTTATCAGCAACGAGCTGAAGTGCGCTAAGTGTAAGAGAAGCGTTTACGCCCTGCTTTTCAGCGATAGCGTAGAGCATCTTATTACCTGTCTTAGCATCGAAATCTTCGCTGATGTAAGCAACAACCTTCTTACCAAGGAACTGGTTTACATCATCAACAAGGCTAGTTTCAACTGCAGGGAAAGTGTCACCTATAAGCTTGTAATCGCCGTACTCGAAATCCCACTTGGCAGCGCCTGTTGCAAGACCGAGCATAGGAGCATCGTCCTTGTTGTAACCGCTTGTTGCATCTGTGAGAGGAGTCTGATCTACAACGCCTTCCCATTTTTCAATGTTAAGGTAGTAGTTAAGAACTGTTTTGCTAGTAGAATCACTCCACTTGTCACCGTCGTTACCTGTTGACCAGGAGTCCTGATCCATAAGCTCAACTTCAAGAGAGTTGTAAACAAGAACTGCGATTGCACTTCTTGCAGCAGGATCGCCTACACGACCGTTAGCATTCTTTGTGATACCCTTAGAAGAAGCGATTGCAAGGTAACCTGTGGGGTAACCACCCTTACCAGCTGCAGCGAGGTCGTAACCAAGAGCGGAAACGATCATCTTAACTGCCTGCTCGTAAGTAACGAGGTCTTCGGGACCGTACTTACCATTGCCGTAACCGTTGATAATCTGCTGAGCCTGAGCTACATTGATGTAGCCGCTTGCCCAGTGACTAGCGGGAACGTCTGTGAATACTGTTGTGCCCATGCTTGACTGTGCCTGATCTTCATAACCGAGTGTACGGCAGATGATAGCAGCCATCTGAGCTCTTGTAACTGTTTCGTCGGGTCTGAATGTACCATCTTCAAAACCTGTAAGAATATTAAGGCTTGAGAGGATAGAAACAGCCTCGGAAACTACTGTTCCTTCTGCTACGTCCGAATATGCAGCGAATGTGCTGATAGCGCCCATGCTGAGGATCATAGCAAATGCAAGAACAACTGCGAGTGTCTTCTTGAGATTTGTCATAATAATCTCGTCCTCCTATAAAATATATTTTTTGAAAGGGATTTTTTCTTTCGGAAGCCCCTTTCTACTAACCGAAAGTACAGTATGAGAGATAATCCCTCTTTACTATACTGCGATTATAGCACCCATTTTTTGATACGTCAATAGAGTTTTTGCATCTGTAACCAAACTGTAATCTTTTGTAATATTACTATTACATTGTTACATTTATTGTAATATTAGCGGTGTAATATTACTGTTTTTTATTTAAAAATTTTAAAAAGTCGTGCCAAAGAACTAGTTTGGCACGACTTTCTTCCTATTATATTATATACTTACTGTGCAGTTGCAAGCATAACATC
>JAZLEL010000070.1:0-7005 GCA_045615265.1 Clostridia bacterium
AGTTTTTTTATAATACGATTATTATACTGAGCGGTTGTTTTAATAATATGTACCATTTATGAATATTTCGTGAATTTGTAAAAACATGCAAATTATTCCCTATAAAACAACAATTTAAAACATTTTTATTGATAAATTAAAAGCCGTATGGTATTATAATAATATAGAGATTTATCGTTTTTTCGCGAAAAAACTAAGGAGATGTAGTAAATTATGAAACTTGGTATAGTCGGACTTCCCAATGTGGGTAAAAGCACGCTTTTTAACGCAATTACAAAAGCGGGTGCAGAAAGTGCCAACTACCCTTTTTGTACGATAGAGCCAAATGTAGGCGTTGTTGCAGTCCCTGACGAAAGACTTGACGTTCTGGCAAAAATGTATAATCCTGAAAAGGTTACACCTGCAATTGTAGAATTCGTGGATATTGCAGGACTTGTAAGAGGTGCCAGCCGTGGCGAAGGATTGGGAAACAAATTCCTCGCCCATATAAGAGAGGTTGATGCAATTGTCCATGTTGTAAGATGTTTCGAGGACGCAAACATCGTGCATGTTGACGGCAGTGTAGACCCTCAGAGAGATATTGAAACAATTAACCTCGAGCTTGTTTTTGCCGACCTTGAGAGTGTGGACAAGCGTATCGACAGAACCATGAAGATGATGAAATCAGGCGATAAAAAATACGCCGCTGAGCTTGAGTTGTGGAAACGCTTTAAAGAAGCACTCGAAAGCGGAAAAAGTGCAAGAAGCGTTGAAATCACCGCTGATGAAGAAGAAATCGTAAAAGAGCTTTCACTTCTTACAATGAAGCCTGTACTTTATGCGGCAAATGTTGCGGAAGGTGATTTCGCAGCAGGTATCGAAAACAATGAATTTGTTAAAAAGGTGGAAGAAATTGCAGCAGGAGAAAACGCACAGGTTCTTCCCATTTCAGCACAGATAGAGGAAGAAATCAGCTCTCTTGAAGGCGATGAAAAGCAGATGTTCTTAGAAGAAATGGGGCTTTCCGAATCAGGTCTTGACCGACTTGTTAAGAAAAGCTACGCACTGCTCGGACTTATCAGCTATCTTACCGCAGGTGCTCCCGAGGTTCGTGCGTGGACCATTACAAGGGGAACAAAGGCTCCTCAGGCGGCAGGCAAAATCCACACCGATTTTGAAAAAGGCTTTATCCGTGCAGAGGTTGTTGCATATAACGACCTTATTGAGTGCGGTTCACATAGTGCAGCAAAGGAAAAGGGACTTGTCCGCAGTGAGGGAAAGGAATATGTAATGCAGGACGGAGATATCGTTCTTTTCCGTTTCAATGTATAATAATTGTTAAACTACTTACTTATAAGGAGGAATTACTATGAACAGACGAATATTGTGTGTTATTCTGGTATGCTTTATTTTGTTCACAGCATTCATTCCTTTTGCAGAATCTAAAGAAATTACATTATATGCCTCTGATGGAAGAACAATCATTGTTCCCGAAAAAGATATCCCTTTATGGGTAAATGTGGGTTGGTTTGAAACTCCTGAAGATGCTGAAATAATAACAATGTACGCCACTGACGGAAGAACACTGGAGCTTCCAAGGTATCATCGTGAAGCATACAAAAAATCAGGCTGGTATGAAACAAAAGAAGAAGTTATGCAGACGATGTATTCCACTGACGGCAGAACGCTTCAGGTGTATAAGGACAAGGCGGCAGACCATTATGCCGTGGGCTGGTACTATAACCTTTCTGATGTTACTGTTACCATGTATGATGAGAATGGCGGAGAACATATAGTATATAAGGACCACATTGAAAGAGAAAGAGCAAATGGCTTGTCCCAAAACAAAAATGACGTAATGCAGCTTATGTTCTCATCAGACGGACAGTTTATACACGTTCCCCACTCAAAGGTTGAGGAATATAAAGCCGTTGGCTGGTATTGCGGGGGAAGAAATCGTGTCGATGCATCGCTCCCGATGGTTGCAATAACATTTGACGATGGTCCGGGAAAACACACCGATAGAATTATTTCTATCTTAGAAAAATATAACGCACGTGCTACATTTTTCGTGCAGGGTAAAAGCGTTGCCGGATATGCTTCTGTTATGAAAAGGGCAGCATCTCTGGGTAATGAAATCGGGAACCACACCTGGAGCCACGTGAATTTATCGGGTGCTTCCACCGGGACAATATCCCAGCAGATAAATTCCACAAACACGGCTATATATAACGCAACGGGCGTTTATCCAAGGCTTTACCGCCCGCCTTACGGAGCTTATAACAAAACGGTTCTCAACTGTGTTCCTATGGCAGCAATTATGTGGTCGGTAGATACTCTCGACTGGAAAACACGCAATGCCGCGAAAACGCTGGCAAGCGTACAGAAGGATACTTCCGATGGAGCTATCATCCTGATGCACGACATTCATTCTCCCACTGCAGACGCAGTTGAGAGCGTGGTAAGACATCTCCTTATGAACAACTATCAGCTTGTAACAGTGAGCGAGCTTATAGAGGCACGTCAAGGCACTGTCGTAAGCGGAAGAGTGTATAACAGTGTAAAGCCATAATGAATACGATACTCCTTGTCAGGTTATACTATGTATATATTTGACAAGGAGTTGTTTTTTATGCATTTTTATCCGCAAATTGCTATTATTCACGCAAGAGAAATTTTAGATTCCAGAGGTAATCCCACTATCGAAACAGAGGTATTTTTAGATGATGGTACTTTTGCCTGTGCAGCAGTTCCTTCAGGTGCATCTACTGGTGCATTTGAAGCGTTTGAGCTTCGTGACAAGGATAAAGACCGTTATGGCGGTAATGGCGTTTTAAAAGCCGTTCATAACGTCAATACCACAATAAATGATGCACTTAAAGGAATGAACCCCTTTAACCAGAGAAAAATTGACGCTCTTTTATGCAGTCTTGACTCAAGCGAAAACAAGCAAAAGCTCGGTGCGAACGCAATCTTAAGCGTTTCACTCGCGGTGGCAAAGGCAGCGGCAAACTCTCTGGGCATAAGCCTTTACCGCTATATCGGAGGAACTAATGCCCACAGGCTCCCTGTACCTATGATGAACATTATAAACGGCGGTAAACACGCAGGAAATTCCATTTGCTGTCAGGAGTTTATGATAATGCCTACGGGAGCCGAAAGCTTTTCCGAGGGACTCAGACAATGCGTTGAGGTTTTCCATACACTTGCAGGCGTTCTTAAGGAAAAGGGCTACTCCACCGCCGTTGGTGACGAGGGCGGATTTGCCCCCAATTTTGATAATGACGAAGAAGCATTAAAAGCAATATGTGCCGCAGTTGAAAAGGCAGGCTTTAAGGCAGGAGAAGACTTCAAGATTGCCCTTGACCCTGCCACAACGGAAATGTATGAGGCGGCAAAAAAAGAAAAGAAAGAGGGTAGCTACTATTTCTGGAAGCAGGGTAATTTCCTTTCTCAGGAAGAAATGATTTCCTTCTGGGAGGATTGGGTAAGAAGATATCCTATTTGCTCAATCGAAGATGCTATGAGCGAGGAAGACTGGGACGGCTGGAAATCCATCACTCAAAAGCTTGGCGGCAAGGTTCAGCTTGTAGGCGATGACCTTTTCGTGACGAACAGTAAAAGGCTTCAAAAAGGCATCGATGAAAAAGCTGCCAATGCAATTTTGGTAAAAGTTAACCAGATAGGCACCCTCACTGAATCACTCGATGCAATTGAGCTTGCAAAAAGAAGCGGTTACAACACTATCATCTCACACAGAAGCGGCGAAACAGAGGATACAACCATTGCGGATATTGCAGTTGCAGTAAATTCAGGACAGATTAAAACAGGCGCTCCCTCAAGAACAGACAGAACGTGTAAATACAACAGACTTTTGAGAATTGAAGAAGAGCTTGCCACATCTTTATAAAAACAAAAAGCAGCCCGAATTTTAAAATCGGGCTGCTTTTTATCTGCACAATTTATCAATAGCTTTCTTCTCAATCCTTGAAACATAACTGCGGCTGATTCCAAGGATGCTTGCAACCTCACGCTGAGGAAGTGCCTTGGTTCCGTATAAGCCGTATCTCAGGCGAAGAATCTGTTGTTCACGGTCCTCAAGAGTCACTCTTATCTTTTTATAAAGGCGTGCTATCATATTCTCGCGGTCAATCTTGTCGCAGATGTCCTCGTTATCACTTTGCAGCACATCCATAAGAGAAACTTCATTACCGTCACTGTCAACGCCTATCGGTTCGTTTAAAGAAACCTGATTTGCAAATTTTTTATCATGACGAATCGACATAAGAATCTCATTTTCTATACAACGTGCTACGTATGTAGCCAGCTTGGTTTTTTTGTCGGTGTTATAAGAAGAAATACCTTTTATAAGCCCGATTGTTCCTATGGAGATGAGGTCATCATTCTCCCCTGCCGCCTGAAATTTTTTCACAATATGTGCAACAAGACGCAGATTGTGTTCGATTAAAATATTTCGTGCGTCTTCATCGCCCTCGCCCATTTTCCTGAGATAATATCTTTCGTTTGATTCTGTAAGCGGTTCGGGAAAGCTGCTGCTTTGCAGCAGGAAAACACTTCCGAGTCCGAAGTATTTTTTCATTTTGAAAAGGTTTTGCATTAAAAAAACACCTCCGATTAACACTATATTCAAAGGTGCTGTGCTTTGTGCCTGTCTTCATTTTAAAAATGCTTGTATGTCTTATCCTTTTGTGTTAAAATACCTTTATCAGAGGTGTTATATATGAAAGAACGTATTTACAGCATCCCGCTTACCGAGGCTTTGGAGGAAGCTCAGGGCTGCATACTCTGCACTCTTGAAAAAAGATTGGAGGAGCAGGCGGTTTTGTATTTTCTCGGTCCTTCTATGATGGAGCCTGATTCGAGGGAAATCACAAACAAAAAGGGTTTTTGCAAAAGGCATGTGGGTATGCTTTTTGATAAAAAGAACCGTCTTAGCCTTGCACTTATGCTCGAAACTCACGTTAAAGAGCTTGAGAAAAATCTCGATATTCCAAAAAAATCGGGGCTTTTTTCAAAAGAATCGCCCTCTAAGCTTGTAAGCAATGATATTTATGAAAAAATAGAAAGCTGTGCCTTGTGTGACAAGCTTAGCTCGCAAATGAGAGATGCCGCAGGAAATCTGGCATACCTCTGGGACAAAGAAGAAGATTTTCGTAAAATGTTTGAAAAGTCCAAAGGGCTTTGTCTGGAGCATACCGCATTGGCGGCAGAAATGTGCGATGGAGAGATTTTTGGAAAGAAAAAGGACGAATACCTCTCTATGCTGATAAAAAGAGAAAGAGAGAGTCTTAATACACTTTATAATGACTTGCACTCCTTTACACTTTCTTTTGACTATCGTAACGCCGATAAGGAGCTTACAACAGCTGAAAAAGAATCGGTGCACACGGCTATTAAGCATTTAACGAAATATTGATTTGGTTTTTGGATAAAATAGCATATGGGTAATTACCCATATGCTATTTTTTATAGGGAGTGAAAAGATGCGTCAGGAAATACATCTTTCCTTAGATGATGAAGAAATAATCGACATCTACGGACTTAGCTTTATTGACGGAATATATCACATATTCTTTTTGTATAAGACGGATTATGCCGACAAGAGGTGGGGGCATTTTTCCACAAAAAATTTTCTGGAATATAAGTTTTCCTCGGGAAAGGCAGATATCATAGGATATAAAACAGGAAACACCCATTTTTTTGCAAACACCAATGGTCAAAGCCTGATGATGGAGCTTATTAAGCCACCCGGTAAATCACGAAAGGCTTTCCTTTCATTACCCAGAAAAACAATTGTAAGTGATGAGGAATTATTAAAATATCCCCCCGATGAGCTTCACGAATTGAGGGAATACAAGCGTGATATAAAGCTATGCGAGGGAGAGGTTGCTGACACCTTTGGCGGAGTTTTTGAGGGGATTTTTTCATTTCCAGACAAAGTATATTCCCTTAAAATAAGGGATGATATTCTTATAAAATGCGATAATGGGAGCTTCAGCGTTGAATATGATACGCTTAGGCAAAGCTTTGAGGCAAAAGATTTTGAAACGGTACACATTTTTTGCGATACGAAGTCCCTTGAAATCTTTGTTGGCGGAAAGGCAGTATCTCTCCCCGCAGATTTTAACGAAAAAGGCACGGTCACCATCCTTTCGGGAGAGTGCCGTGCCGAAATATATAAATTAAAAAGTGTCACGATAAAGTAGTGTCGAGCAATACTTCCTCGCCCCTGCCACGGTTCACAAGTCCTTCCCGTGCGATAAGGAGCATCTTTACGCAGAGTTCATCAAGAATATACTTTGGTGCAATTTCCTCCTCCTTGCACTCTGCCACAAGTTTTCTTAAGGTTGAATTGGAGTCTTTAATATTAAAGTCTTCAAAGAATTTATCCAGAGCCGTTTTCGCCTTTTGCATATTGCTGAGAATTCCTAAGTTAAAGGCGGGCGGCATAAAGAAACGACCCTTTTTCTGCGTACAATCACTGCGGATTTCTAAAGTTCCTCTGGCGGTCAGCTCCACATTGCGGAAGGAAAGGTAACATTCTATATCCTCCTCCCAAGCATCGGGGGATAAGAAGTAGTCTTTCATACGGACAGGCTCGAACACTTCGTATTTTCCGTCACGAATGCGGTTGAATATTCCCTTTTCAAGATAGAAATCAACAACGTCATCTATGCTTTCAAAAGAGCGGTCGATGCTGCCCGTAATTTCAGGACAGTTGCCAAAGCCGCTGCCCTCCCACAGATAGTCACGGGAAATACGCCAACCCTTCCCCTCAAAATCAGGGGAATTGCCGAAAATCAGTCCTCTTATAAAGTCCAGTTTACAAAATAGAGTGTATGCTTCGGGAATATCCATACTTTCTATGTCAAGGTGCGTCTGCACTGAGGACATAAAAGCAGGGAAGTCGTTATAGCCGTGTGTACCCGGGAATTTGTGCAAATACTCCTGCACCATATTATAGGTTGCAAAAGGAGTGTGGTTGACACTTATATTTTTAAAATT
>JAZLEL010000071.1:0-4003 GCA_045615265.1 Clostridia bacterium
AAAAAAGTCCAGACCGCAAAAAGGCACGAAATATATATAGTGTAATAAATATATTTGTCGTATATTAGATTATAGATGATGAAAAATCTCATAAATTCGATTTTTCTAAGATTTTAAGCCTTTTTGCTACGAACAAACTTCACCTCTCAGCGTACCATCGTACGCTTTCGGGTAACCCCTTCGGGTTCAGTTTGTCCGTTCTGAATCTTTTTTTCCTATCCCTTAACAGACAAAAAACAGCTTTGGAAACAAAGCTGTTTTTTGTATAGTATTATCATTCAGTTATAATTCCAAGCTCTATTTTATATTCCAGTATTCTTCTTACCGATTCATCTATTCTTTCTTCAGGGATTGTACCCATCTTTACGGCGCTTATAACGGCAGGTATCTGCTCGGTGAAATCCGTGCAGCAAAGAAGGTCATTTCCTGCAATAACTGCCTGTACGGCGGCATTTTCCTTGTCGGTATACATTCCTATTGCGTCCATTACAAGGTCATCTGTAATTATAAGCCCGTCAAAGGCGAGCTTTTCACGAAGAATAGCAATAACATTGGGGGAAAGGGACGCAGGCATATTTTCATCCATACATTTTACAATGTTGTGCGAAACCAGTACAATTCCTGCACCCTCGTCTATTCCTGCCTTAAAGGGGAGAAAATCATTCTCTTCAAAGCTTTTTATAGGTCTTTTATCGATGGCAATACCCGTGTGGGTGTCAATGTTATTGCCATAACCCGGGAAGTGCTTGAGAACGCTTCCCATACCTGCATTTTTCATTTCACCGACAACTGCCTTGACGTATTCGCTTGTTCCCGCCGCATCAAGTGCCACGGAGCGTTTGTACATAAAATCATTGGGGTTTTGCGAAATGTCGCAAACAGGTGCAAAGTTAAGGTTAATCCCTAAATCAAGCAAAAACTCTGACTTTTCCTTTGCATCGGCACGCACTGCCTTAAGTCCACCCTCGTTATAAAGCTCTTGCGGAGAGGGGAGGGGTGACGAGCGAAACTTTGGATAACGGCTTGCACGGGTAACGATACCGCCCTCCTCGTCAACTGCAATAAACATAGGAATTTTCACATTTTCCTGATAGCTTTGCACGGTCTTTCTGAACGTGTCGGGGTTGGAATTTTTAAAATCCTGCCCGAAAAGTATATATCCGCCCAGATTATACTTTTGTGCGCAGACTGGGGCATCGACACTGGGGCAGCGGGCAATAAACATCTGCCCGACCTTTTCAGAAAGTGTCATGTTCGACAAAAGCTCCTCTGTCAAGGAGCTTTTATTTTCTTTTTGTGACGGGGCTTTGCTGCAGGAGGTTAACATAAGCAGCAGGCATAGAATACAAAAAAGTTTTTTCATTCTATCACAACTCAATATTAAAAAATTCTTTGGCATTTTCCGTGGTAATTTCTTCAACCAACGATGGAGAAACGCCTTTTATCTGTGCAATTTTTTCTGCCACAAAATGAATGTTAAGACTGCTGTTACGCTCGCCCCTGTGCGGAACGGGGGAAAGGTAGGGAGCATCTGTTTCAATAACAAGACTCTCCAGCGGAATGAATTTTGCCGCTTCCACTGTGCGGACATTGTTTTTAAAGGTCACAGTACCGCCGATAGCAATTTTAAGTCCCATATTAAGAATTATTCTTGCCGTTTCAACGCTTTCACTGAAGCAATGCATCAATGCACCGCCGCCCTTGTACTCGCTCTTTAAAACATCGAGTGTATCGCCCGTGGCATCGCGGCAGTGAATTACAAAGGGGAGACTTAGCACCCTTGCAATGTCAATCTGCTTTGCAAAAGCCTCACGCTGAGTAGTGCGGTCGGTATATTCGTGGAAATAGTCAAGCCCGATTTCCCCGATTGCCTTAACCTTTTTATGCTTTGCAAGCTCCCTGATAGTATCAAAATCAGCATCAGTCATATTGCCGACATAGTTGGGATGAACGCCTGCCGTTGCATACATAAATGGGTATTTTTCTGCCAGAGCAATGCTTTCTTTGGTAGATTCAACACTGCAACCGGCATTTATAATATAACCGACATTATTTTCTTTCATCGAGGAAAGAAGCTTATCCCTATCAGGGTCAAACCTTTTGTCATAATAATGTGCGTGGGTATCAAACAGCATCAGCGAACTTCACTTCCTAATTCCATATCGTCAGACGGAGAAACAATAGAAAGCTGATTATCGTTTGCCGCACAGAGAATCATACCGAAGCTGTCCTCGCCGCAAAGCTTTACGGGTTTAAGATTTGCCACGATAACAACCTTTTTGCCGATAAGATCCTCAGGCTCGTAGAACTGTGCAATTCCGCTTACAACCTGTCTTTTTTCATAGCCGAGGTCAAGCTGGAGCTTTAAAAGCTTCTTAGCTTTCTTAATCTTTTCGCAAGCGATTACCTTTGCAACACGAAGCTCGGTTTTCATAAAGTCGTCAATTGTGATTTCTTCTTTTGCTTCGGGCTTTTCTATTTCGGGCTGCTTTGCTTTTGCGGCTTCCTCTTCGATAGCTTTAAGCTCTGCCTCAACATCGATTCTGGGGAAGAGAGCCTCGCCCTTTGTTACTGTGAAGCTTTCCTGAATGCCCCATGCCTTTGCACTGTCCCAACCTGTCTTTTCAGCACCTATTTGTGCAAGGATTGCAGGTGTGGTGCGTGTCATTACGGGGGCAATAAGCTCGGCAGCAATTCTGATTGCTTCGCAGAGGTTATACATAACTGTTTCAAGGCGGTCCTTCTTTTCCTCGTCCTTGGCAAGTGCCCATGGAGTAGTTTCGTCAATATATTTATTTGTACGGCTTATAAGCTTCCATATTTCGGCAAGTGCAGTGGAGAACTGGTAGCTATCCATAAGCTTTTCTACCTTTTCGGGAGTTTCCTTTGCAAGCGTGATAAGCTCGCTGTCCACAGCATCAGCTACGCCTTTATTTGTAACAGTGCCGCCAAAATATTTGATAACCATGCTCACAGTTCTGCTTACAAGGTTTCCGAGGTCGTTTGCAAGGTCGGAGTTTATTCTGTTAATAAGTGCTTCGTTATTGAATACGCCGTCAGCACCAAAGGGCATTTCCCTCATCAGGAAATAGCGGATAGCATCAACGCCGTACTTTTCAACCAGCTTTACAGGGTCAACTACATTACCCTTGGACTTACTCATTTTACCGCCGTCAAGAAGAAGCCAGCCGTGTCCGTAAACCTGTTTGGGAAGAGGCAGGTCAAGTGCCATCAGCATTGCAGGCCATATAATGGAGTGGAAACGTACAATTTCCTTACCTACAAGGTGTACGTCTGCGGGCCAGTATTTCTTAAAGTCGGCATCGTCATCAGAAAAAGCACCTAATGCATTGATGTAGTTTGTAAGAGCGTCAAGCCATACATATACAACGTGCTTAGGATCAAATTCTACGGGGATACCCCAGTTAAAGCTTGTTCTTGAAACGCACAAATCCTCAAGTCCCGGAATGAGGAAGTTATTAAGCATCTCATTCTGGCGGATAGAGGGCTGAAGAAAGTCGGGATTATTCTTTATAAGCTCAATAAGTCTGTCCTGATACTTTGAAAGACGGAAGAAATAGCTCTCCTCCTTTGTCTTTTCAACGCTTCTTCCGCAGTCAGGGCATTTTCCGTCAACTAACTGATGCTCTGTCCAGAAAGATTCGCAGGGGGTACAATACCATCCCTCATATTCGCTTTTGTAGATGTCACCCTTTTCATAAAGAGTGTTAAATATCTTCTGTACGGCTTTTACGTGCATTTCGTCTGTGGTACGGATAAATTTGTCATTGCTGATATCCATAAGAGTCCACAAATCCTTGATGCCTTTTACGATGTTATCAACATATTCCTGAGGGGTAACACCCTTTTCCTCGGCAATACGCTGGATTTTCTGACCGTGCTCATCTGTACCTGTTAAAAACATTACATCATAGCCCTGTGCACGCTTATAACGTGCAATAGTATCTGCAGCAACAGTGCAGTAGGAATGGCCTATATGCAG
>JAZLEL010000072.1:0-5504 GCA_045615265.1 Clostridia bacterium
TTTTCATCTCTCGCAGCCCGTCAAATGACAGGCTGCAATTAAGGTTGGTTTATATAATTATTCTGTTACTTTTGCAAGCTTCTTCTGAATTTCCACAGCATCATCAACTGTAAGTCCGTCACCCTTGCTGTCAGCGTTGAACTTGCCTAAATCGAACAGCTTCAATAAAAATGCTGACCAACAAAAGCATTCATCAAATATTATCCATAAGCATTTTTCTCATTAAAATCAGGTCAAACACATCAACAAAGCCGTCAGTATTTATATCTGCACATTTAATGACATTTCCTTTTCCCAAAAGATATCTTTCCAAATTCACAATATCAGCTATACCTATTTTTCCATCACTATTGATATCACCTGTTATATTATTTTTTAATTCTGTGATATTAACTTTGGTTTGTAAACTGTTTTCATACATTGTTATACGAGGCATAACATTTTCTTTTTCCTTAATTTCAAAAATAATCTCAAAATATTCAAGTGCAGGTATTGATTCATCTGGAATTAATTCCTGCAAATCTCCGATTGTAATGTTATAGCCGTGATTTTCAAATACTTCAATAGCTTTCTCTACATATTCCTCGTCATATACGGGATATTCAGAAAGCACAGCTTTTTGAGTCTCGTAAGATGAACAATAACTGAAATTTATAATATGCTCGTTTCCCAACTTATAGATTTCCTGTGCGTCCTCATAAGTTAATAAGTTCGCAACCTCATATTCGTATTCGTTGAAATTCGTATAGGTATCACCAGTAGAAAGATAGTGAACATAATTTCCGTTATCATCTTTTCCAATATATTTTAACTTTGCATCGGGATACATTTCAACTAGCTTTGTATTATCAAGTAATGGCTCTATATGAGTATCGGCTGTTATCGAGATGTATGGAACTTTTTTCCACATAACATACAAATCATAGCAATGACTATCCTGAAGTTCAAAATAATTCTCATCAAGAATATAACCAGTGTGAAGTGGAAGTTTTACATCGTATTGATGTTTAAAACGACTATCTCCGTCTTTTTTATATTCGAACCAACTTCCGATAATGCTATCAGGAACAATAAGATACTCATACTTTGTCTCTAATGTGGGCAAGCCTTCAAAAGCTTCAACTGTTTCAAGGTTATATAAATCGCATCCGTTAAATAGGCTGTTTTCATTATTAAACATACCTGTTTTGTACTCTTTATGGGTTGAGTATGTACTCTTGTCAAGATAATCGCTATTGTAATAATCATAATCATACGCAAAAGAATACATCGGCAATACAGATAAAAGCGTTAAGGAAAGCGATGTTAAAAATGCAATTTTCTTTTTCATGAAATTACACCTCCAAAAGATTAGGGAATATTAGAATTGTTTTTATAAAAAGCTATAATGTTCGGGTCTATGTGTACCGCATGGTTATTTCCGTTAGATTGTTCGTCGCCTAAATTATGGATACCAAATGCAACATATTTTAATGTATTATTATAATATTCAGTAATGTAAAGAGGACCACCGCTATTACCAGATGATGAATCTATGGCGTGATTAATTTTACCACCATTAGACGAAACTACAATTCCATTTCCACTATACATAGTATGCAAATCATATCCATTATTTACCCTTATTAAGTCCCCAGTACTATTGTCTTGTATTTCACCAGGGAACCCTGTTACAGTTGCGGACACATTTTTGTCCAGCATATTATCATAGACACCCAATTCAAAGATTGGATAATTACTTAAATCTTCTTCAACTGTTATTAATGCATAATCATAATATTCCTGATTAGTAGCATTGTAATAAGAGTTACAATGATGTGTTTCTATAGGTGTAATAGTATCTGTTCTTTGGGTACCATCAGAATTAAAAACGATAATCTCATTTACTACTGCTTTTCTTCTGTATCTTGTATCCTCTAAAAGATGTGCCGCTGTAGCTATAGCATGTGGACCAACTATAAAACCTGTTCCAAAATGCACTCCTGAATTATTATTTACAATAATTTTCACCACGCCAGATTTTGAAAAATCAACTACACGTTCATCCGTGTCACCTATAATGTCACAAGTTGCTACACCATTGTTATCATAAATCGGACGACTATCAATTGTATATTCATCACCCTGCTTAAAATAACCAGTAATTGCATCATAAACAGAATAACTACGTTCCGTTTCAGTAAATACATAATCCGAAACAGATGAACTATCACCTTGCGGAGAGCTTGTATCTATCTGTCCAGATAATATATCGTTAGAAAGCTTCTGAAGATCAGTAGATGTTATAACTCCATTTCTGTTATAATCCAAGTGTGTTAAATTTGAAACTGTACAATTACCGATTAAAAAACTTCTAAGCAAGGTTATATCAGAAGAATTATAGTAACCATCTCCATCAGGATCATAGGCAAATGCGTTGAATCTCATTAATGTAGATAACGAAAACGCAGTTGCCACTATAACTGAATAAATTTTGTTTTTCATTTTAAAAACCTCCTTAATTTTCACATCCTTGGTTTTCCTATGCAACCCATACGTAAGACGACGTACTTGTTACAGTCTGCTCGTCAGGGAACCACCATGTATCTTCCTTGGCATAATGGGTAAGCTGAACACGGTAATAATAACCGCCCTGAACTGTTACAGCATAACTGTCAAGCAAATAGTTTGAAGAATCTTCTTTAATCTTGTCACTTAATGTTTTTTCAGTCGTCCAGTTTGTTCTGTCTGAACTACGCTGAATTTTAATGTCAATAAAACCGATTTCTGACATCTGCTCATTAGCTGTCGTTTTTGCTGTTATGTAAACTGTTTTTGTTCCACTTGTACAGCTCAATAAATGCGTAGAAATAAGTCCCGCCGCAAGCGGCTCAACCTCACCTGTGGAAACCGCATTAACCGCAGTTGTTTCTTTCTCAACAGCATTAGCCTGCACGGGCACCGACAAACAGCACATACAAGATACAACAACTGCTAAACTTTTTAAATTCATTGGAAACGCCTCTTTAAAATTTTCTTCCGATATCCCTTTGTAATTAAATGTCGGAAAACAGCTCACTTTTCGCAGTCTATTTCAAAGTTTGTATGATTGCACAATTTCGAAGTGCTCTGATTGTATCATTCTACCAAAGATTCAATAATTTTCTGACACTCATCATAATCGCAGTCAATAGCTGTTATTGCATAAACTATATTTTCTTCAAGAAAAGTTGCTGTAAATTGATTATCCTCTTTAAGAATATACATTTTATGATCGTTTATCTGTTCTTCCACAATGTTATATGTATCGGTTGGTATACCAACAGGCGGTATTTCACTGCCTTCGCTGAACATAGTGAAATCAAAGTTCAATATAATATTACCTTTTTTATAATAAAAAATAACATTCGAAATTGTAGTAAGTTTTTCTTCATACAAGTCGGTTAATTCAAAACCCTCGGGAATATATGTCGGAGTTAGCGGATACATATCATATTCCGCACATTTGGCTTTCATTCCATAAGGGTCAGCAGATGTTACAGGAAGTTCAATATTATTATCATCATTGTTCATATTAATGGTAATACCACCCTTTGTAAACTGATAAGTCGCTGAAAAAATATTCTGCCCCAACGCTTTCAACGAAAAAGCGTTTAACCCCACTACTACCGCAGCACAGACTGTTGCCACAGAAAGCCCCTTGTAAAGCCTTATGTTATTCTTTGGCTTGCTTTCCTGAATTTTATTCATTAGTTTGATTTTTGAAGCTTCAACGCTGTCCTGTACAGCCTCATTATCAGAACAATTAAGCTGAAAAATCATTTCGTTAAGCTCACATATTCTTTCCAAACCCCTTTTATTTTTGGGTTTGCTTGTTTCAGCTTCAAGTTCACGGTTCAGTTCAGATAAAATTTCTTTTTTCATATATCTCATCTGCCTTTTTGAATTTTCTTTATTCATTGTGTTTTCTCCATTCATATACTAATGCCTGTGAATATGGCAAATTCCCCGTTCAATTATTGAAGTTTGTATCATTGCACAAATATACTTGTTTAAATTTATGCATCATTCACTAAGATGTTTTATAACCTTTTCTCGTATGCGGTCTAATCGCCCATATAAAGCTTTCGTTGTAATTCCCATTCGCTTGGCTATTCTTTCACGCTGTCCGTGGTCGGCTTCGGCATACTCAAGCAATAAATCGGCTTCTTCTTTGTCAAGTATTTCATATATTTCTTTTGAAAATGGTTTTCCTTGTTTTTCATCAGGAATAATATCAGAGTAATCATCAATATCAAGTGTTATATTTGAATTTTTGCTTTTGTACTTATTGCATATCCTTATTGCCGCTTCATAGAGCCAGGAACGAAGACTTTCTGTAAAATCAAGCTTTGCTCGTTTCTTGAACAACAGAAAGAAAACTTCTTGTGAACATTCCTCAGCAGCATGAATGTTATGCAGACGATTTATGCAGAATTTATATACATCCGAATAGTATTTGTCTATTATCATCTCACAGATTTCTTTATCTAACATTCAATCACCTCGACATCGTTTTTTGATATTATATCAAATATTTCCAAATATGTCAATTTACACTTTCTTTAATCTTCTTAATTGTATGGTTACAGAGTTGAAATAAAACTGTACAGCTGAGAGCATTTTGTTACGCACCCCTTTGTATGCGTAAGTCCAGAATGAAACTTCACTGCTTTCGTTGTAGCTTTCATACTGTTCAATTAATGATATATAACCCTCTTTCTGTAAGTCCTCAAATACGTCAAACGGTAATCCGTATATTTTTGAAATCCGCTGTGCAAGATTATAGCAATTGCAGTTTTTATAAATTGTTTTTCTCTGCCTGTATATGCAAGTGAGGAAGAAAAAATTATCAATACATCAGTAGAATATTATGATGATGGCTCATACTTAATTATGACAACAACTGAAATAATAAATTATAGCAGAGCCAGTGTGAAAACAGGAAGTAGAACAATCTCACACAAAGATTCAGACGGCACTACTTTGTGGACATACAAAATTACAGGCACTTTCTCATACACAGGCTCAACTTCAACTTGTACCGCTGTATCTGATTCTTACACTATTTCCAATGACAACTGGCATATGTCAAGCCATTCCTGTTCAAAAAGCGGAAATACAGCAAACGGAACAGTTACTATGAAATACAAGGTTTTAGGAATTACTGCTAATACTATCACAAGAAATATTTCACTGTCCTGCAGTGCGTCAGGAACTTTATCTTAAAATCAAAGACAGGTGTATCAAAAATAAAGATACACCTGTCTTTTGGCGTAGACATACAATCAATAATTCCTATCCAGATACTTAATCTGCAATCTTACCCTATGAAAAACATCAATCCATACGCTGAAATTGCTTCGAGGAAATAGTTCCCAGAAGTGTTCTATAGCCTTTTGCTTTGCTTTTTTGACGCCGTTTTCAGTCATCATTTCAAGAGTGACGATGTCTTTAATTATCATTTCTTCATAGCCGAAAGCACC
>JAZLEL010000073.1:0-11255 GCA_045615265.1 Clostridia bacterium
CATATCAGCTACTCCCATCTGTGCAATCACGCTTCCGTCACACAGCTCCACCATTGAATGTATAATACTTTCTCGGTGAATGACAGGCACAATCATATCAACTGAAATATCAAACAAATGCATAGCCTCGATGATTTCAAAACCCTTGTTAACAAGGGTAGCACTATCGATTGTGATTTTTTGCCCCATGCTCCAATTTGGATGCTTTAAAGCCATCTGAGGGGTCACATTCATAAGTTCTTCTTTCTTTTTACCAAAGAAAGGACCGCCTGAAGCAGTTATAATAATCTTCTTAAGAAACTTTCTTTGATTTGAAATAGATTGAAGAATAGCACTATGTTCACTGTCTACGGGTAAAATTTCTACTCCGTGATTTTTTGCCTCACGTTTTACAATCTCCCCCGCAGTAACAAGTGTTTCCTTGTTCGCTAAAGCTATTCGTTTACCGCTTCTAATTGCACTTATCGTGGGTTTTAATCCGGCAATCCCTACAATTGCAGTTACGACAGTATCAACCTCATTATGAATTGCACATTCACACACACCATCAATTCCTGATAATACCTTTACAGGTGTATCGGCAACACGTACCTTTAAATCCTTTGCTGCCCTCTCATCAGTCATACTTACAGTGTCTGGCTTATATTTTCTTATCTGTTGCTCCATAAGCGAAACGTTTGAGTGAGCGGTTAGGGACTTAACCTCATATTCTTTTGTAATATCAGCAACTTCCAATGTCTGTGTTCCAATTGAACCTGTTGAACCGAGTATAGATATCTTTTTCATAGAGCTACTTACTCCAATCATCCAAAAATCGGGAAAGATTCAAGTATGTAATATGCAACAGGTGCTACAAACAACAAGCTGTCGAATCTATCCATTACTCCGCCATGACCGGGCATAATTTTCCCAAAATCCTTAATGTTATGTTCTCTTTTAATTATAGATGCACACAAGTCGCCAAACTGTGACAGAATACCACACGCTAAACCTATAAATATGGCAGAGAGAGTATTTACGGACACATCCATTATATTTCCGGCAACATGAGAGTATACCACAAGAATGAGTATAACACCTAAAATACCCCCGATTGACCCTTCAACAGTCTTTTTAGGACTAATCTTTGGAGCGAGCTTATGCTTGCCTAAGAAGCATCCGGAAAAATATGCACAAGTGTCAGTAATCCAACTGCCGATAAGTACTACCAGAACATCAAGGTTTTCGTTACCCAGTCTCCTGACCATAATTACGTGCCAGAACGAAAGTGAAATCATTATTGATATTGTAACAAACAATGAAACATGTGAAAATGAATATTTCTCATGGTTGAAAAGCATAATTAATAAGTGTATCGATATAAAGAGGAATATTATGGGAATAATATACTCCTTACCAATATAGGACAAAGCAGTCAGTGCTACCGGTAACAAGAGCGAAATAACCATCATAGCTTTATGCTCTTTTAGTCCGACAGCGGAAACTACTTCGTATATAGCCATAGCTGAAATCAGCGTTACCACAACATCAAAAACTTGCTGATTTCCTAAAAGCACAAGTACAAGCAATATTATTCCAAAAAACGAACTAATTAGTCGTTGTTTCATATTAAATTCTTCCTTTCAGGCAAGATTAAACTCCGCCAAATCTTCTGTTTCTTTTTTGATAATCGGCTATTGATTTTAACAAATCATCTTTTGAAAAATCAGGCCACAGACAGTTTGAAAACCAAAGCTCACTGTATGCACCCTGCCACATAAGGAAATTACTTAATCTGTATTCCCCGCTGGGTCTTATGATTAAATCAGGGTCGGGTTGCCCCGCTGTATAGAGGTGTTCTGATATAGTTTCCTCTGTAATTTCATCACTTGAGATAATTCCGTCTTTTACTTTTTGGGCAATAACTTTTACAGCGTTTGTTATTTCAGCCCTGCTTCCGTAGTTAAGTGCAACATTAAGCAAAAGACCACCGTTATTTTGGGTGGCCTTTTGCATATGACAAATCTTTTTCTGAAATTCGTCTGAAAAGGCAGCTGTATCTCCTATGAAATGAATTTTTACCTCTCTTCCTGCAAGGCGTTCCAATCCATTATCAAGATAATCTTCAAGAAGTGACATTAATGCATTTATCTCTTCCTTGGGTCTACTCCAGTTTTCCGTAGAAAAGGCATAAACAGTAACTACCTTAATTCCGATATTTCCTGCATCTTCAACGATTCTTTCAAAAGTTTTTGCCCCTGCAGCATGTCCGCCCGAACGAGGAAGGCCGCGTTTTTTTGCCCAGCGGCCATTACCGTCCATAATTATACCGATATGCTGCGGTAAATTTTCAAAGTCCACCTCAAAATCTGTCTTTTTAAATAGATTCTTGAGTTTTAACATAATCATATTTCCATTATTTCCTTATTTTTCTTTTCAGCAATTTTATCGATTTCCTTTATCTGGGCATCAATAATATCCTGAATATCCTTTTCTATACCCTTTAAGTCATCTTCTGTGATTTCGCTCTTCTTTTTCATAGCCTTGAATTTTTCGATTTCGTCTCTTCTTATACCGCGTATTACAACCTTGCAATCCTCGCTCTTTTTTGCAACGGCTTTTGTAAGTTCCTTACGACGGTCTTCAGTAAGCTGAGGGAAAGAAAGTCGTATCATTTTTCCATCATTCTGGGGGTTTATACCAAGCTCGGAAGCAAGAATCGCCTTTTCAATCTCCTTAATAAGGGTTGCATCCCAAGGCTGAATTGTAATTGTTCTTGCATCGGGAGTAGCTACTGCTGCTACCTGTGGAATGGGTGTCATTGTACCATAGTAGTCAACACTGATTCTGTTAAGTACTGTTGTACTTGCTCTTCCTGCACGTATTGAGCCAAGATCTTCAACAAAAAAGTTGATTGCCTTTTCAATTTTTGCTGTGATTTCAGGATAATCGTTTTTCATAATTAATTCCTCCGTTTATATAAAATAAATTCTTTAATCAGGCATAAACAAGTGTTCCGATTTCTTCTCCCTCAAGAACCCTCTTGATATTTTCGGGGTTAGAAAGACCGAAAACTCTGATGGGCATTTTATTATCCATGCAAAGAGATGTTGCAGTGGTATCCATTACGCCCAGACCTTTATTAAGCACATCAATATATGATATTGAATCAAATTTTACTGCATTGGGATTTTTAGCAGGGTCGCTGTCATATACGCCATCAACCTTCTTTGCAAGAAGAATTGCATCGGCATCTATTTCAGCTGCACGCAAAGCGGCAGTTGTATCTGTTGAAAAGAAGGGGTTTCCTGTACCGCAACCGAAAATAACCACTCTTCCCTTTTCGAGATGGCGTATTGCCCTTCCCCTTATGTATGTTTCTGCGATCTGACGCATTTCGATAGCAGTCTGAACACGTGTATCTATACCATGACGTTCAAAAGCATCACAAAGAGCGAGAGAATTAATTACTGTTGCAAGCATACCCATATGGTCAGCACGTGTGCGTTCCATATTTTCGCCTGTTCTTCCTCTCCAGAAATTACCGCCACCTACAACTACGGCAATCTCAACGCCCATTTCTGTACACTTTTTAATAGTCATTGCTATTTCATCAAGAGTCTTCTCGTCAAGCCCAAAACCCTTTTCACCTGCGAGAGCTTCACCGCTTAATTTAATAAGAACTCTTTTATATTTTTTCTGCATAAGAATTCACAGCCTTCCTCTTTTTATTTATCTATACTATTCTAACATATTTATTTGCATTTTGTAAATATATATAGTATAATTAGTTCAAATATTTTTTTAAGGTGATTAGGATGAGTGAATTTCCAAGACTGTGGCAAAATCTTTTAAACTCTGAAACAGGTATGCCTGTTGTTGCAAAATCAGTACAAAAAATTATGGATGCCCGACATCATCCTGACCATATCAGTATTCATGACGAATTTGAATTGGTATATTTACAGGAAATTGACAGAGGAACTTTCTATATCGATGACACAACTATAAATGTGCGGACAAACGACCTTATTCTTATCAAGCCCAGAATTCCCCACTATTTAAAGGTTGAATGTTCACGGCCGTGCAGATTTATCGTTTTAAAGTTTTCATTTGCTAAAACAGATGAGGAAAGAATATCAAATATAAGTGTTAACGATTTTCTCTCCTTTATCTCTGATGGTAGCGATAATGGCGGGTTTTTCACTATTTCAAGCAGCTATTGCTCTAACATTTGTACAATTATGCAACAAATCATGCATGAGTCAAAATCTCCTGACGGGGAAAGCGAATTTTTGAGAAGTCTTCTCACTATGGAACTTTTTGTATGGCTCAGCAGAAGTCTGAGGACACAGTGGGAATCAAACCTTGCTTCCAAAGGACATAAAATGCAGGAAATATTAGAATCTGCAAAAATATTTATCGAGAAAAATTATAATACTGATATTTCCCTCTCTGCTATTGCAGGTTATGTATATATATCTACAAGTCATTTTGCCAGAGCATTTAAGAAATACTATGGTATAAGCCCTATTCAATACCTTTTGGGGATTAGGATTGAAAAAGCGAAAACACTCCTTGAAGAAACAAATTTAAAGGTTGGAGACATTGCTTCCTCAGTAGGTTTCAGTGCGCAACAGCGTTTTAATGATATTTTTAAGAAACATTTGGGAATATCTCCAGGAGAATACAGACAAAAATACAGAGAAAGTTTACTCAATATAGAATAAAACACTTGTACCCTCCAATAATAGTATTGGAGGGTAATTATTATGGATTTTTTTTGGGCATTTATTATAGGTGGTACATTTTGTGCTATCGGACAGGTTTTTATAGATAAAACATCAATTACACCTGCAAAACTGTTAACAGGATATGTGTGTATTGGTGTTCTTCTGTCTTTGATAGGTGTGTATGACAAAATCGTAAAATTTGCAGGAGCGGGCGCAACAGTTCCGTTAACAGGGTTTGGATACACCTTGTTTCAGGGGGTTAAAAAAGCCGTAGGCGAACATGGCTTTCTGGGTATATTTACAGGTGGTTTAACTGCTACCGCAGGTGGAATTACCGCCGCTGTTGTTTTTGCTGTTATTACGGCTTTGATTGCAAAACCCAGAGCAAAATAAAGAAACGACCCTTTGGTCGTTTCTTTTTGGTTAATAAAATAGCTTAGAAAGTTTTATTTTTAGATTTTGAATGAACGAAAGCTCTTTTATTGTTTCAGCAGTTACAATTTCAACGTTTTCTATTTTTTCTTCGTTACAGTAAATATTTATACACCCTGCAGATGTACCCTTTTTTGCATCTGAGGATATCTCCTTATATATAGTTTCGGTTCTTATAGTATCAGTATCTTTTACCGCTATTTTATATTCTTCACTGCATACTAGTTTTACTTTTCTGTTATTCTTTTTGTCATATGTAAAGCTTCCTGCCTTTTCATCTTTTTTAATAATTGTTTTAGTTTTGTAATTTTCAAAACCGTAATCTAAAAGTTCTTTATGGTCATTCCAGTCGTCAGGTGCATTTAAAGTTACACATATTAACTCTTGCCCGTCTTTTTCAGCACTTGAAACCAGGCATCTTCCGCATCTTTTTGTGAAGCCTGTTTTAACGCCGTTACAACCCTCATAATTCCATAGGAGTTTGTTGTGATTTTTTAGTGCTCGGCCCCACGTTTCCCCCTCCATTGGAATTGAATATGTCTTAGTTGATACGATTTCACGAAATTTTTTGTTTTTCATTGCCTCGCGTGTAATTAACGCCAAATCAAATGCAGTGGTATAATGCATTTCATCATCAAGCCCGTGAGGATTTATAAAATTCGTATTTAAAGCACCGATTTCTCTTGCTTTTTTGTTCATTAAAAGTGCAAATGCATCTACGCTGCCGCCCAGATATTCCGCTATTGCAACGGCTGCATCATTTCCGCTTTTTAACATTAATCCATAAGTTAAGTTTTCAAGAGTCTGCTTTTCTCCAACCTTAAGCCAAAGAGAGGAACCTTCTGTTCCTGATGCAAAGGGACTTACCTTTACAGTTTCTTTCAGTTTACCACTTTCGCAAGACAAAAGTCCTGTCATAATTTTTGTGGTGCTTGCCATAGGAAGTTTTGCATATCCATTATGTTCATAAATAACTCTCCCGCTGTTACTGTCAATCAGCACGGCACTTTGTGCACTTATGGCATACGAACTCACGGTAGATATATTCAGCAGTATAAGTATAAGAAAAATAGTTTTCCGCATATAAATCCCATCACCCTTATATACATATTATAGCGTTAAGGTATTTATACAAGGTATCATTATCATTTATAAAATTATTGTAATAAAAAAACACCTCTTTCTTAGTAGAAAGAGGTGTTTTTGTTTAATTATTTAACGTATTTCTTAATTCCTTCTGAAGCATCAGCAGGATTCATGCTGAGAATAATCTGAATTTCAGCGTTGTTCTGGTCAGCAACAACGTTAACTTTATCAAGAAAACCTTCAAGTGCTGCCAAATCATCATTAACAATCTTTGTGATGCTGTCAACAAAAATATGAGCTATATCATAATTCTGAGAGAGTATGCCGCATACGAAGCCGTAAAATTCATCATAAGTTGCAACGCCGTATTCTTCTGTATCAACAAGTCTTACTTTATGTGAAAGATCCAGCACGTGTCTTTTACCCTTGTTGATGAAAACCACGCTGCCGGTAGCAGCCTGTTCAGCACTATGTACTGCATCAATAAGCCTTGCTGTTTTGCCGGTACCTTTTTCGCCAATAATAACATTAATCATACTAAGCCCTCCTAAAGTTAATTTGGTGTCTTTGTAATTATATTATACAATATATATGAAACAAAGGCAAGTGATTTTTAATATTTTTCCAAGGAAATTTTATGGAAAATATTATTTAATCATATTAAAGAGGTCAGCCTCAGAAATTATGGTTATCCCAAGCGCGTTTGCTTTATCAAGCTTACTTCCTGCATCTTCTCCTGCAAGAACATAGTCAGTTTTTTTGCTTACTGAGGAAGAAACTTTCCCCCCGTTTTCAGTTATAAGTTTAGATGCTTCATTTCTGTTCATCGTTGGAAGTGTTCCTGTTAAAACAAATGTCTTTCCAGTAAAAATGCCCTCGGAAACTTTCTCGTTGCAACTGAAATTAAGACCATTCTTGCGTAACTGTTCAATTATAGCTCTGTTTTGTTCTTGTGCAAAATAGTTTATAATACTTTTCGCAATGATATTCCCTATTTCATCTACCGATGAAAGGGTATCTTCGTCTGCCTCCATTAAAGCATCAAGCGTCTTAAAACGAAGTGCAAGTATTGTTGCATTTCTCGCTCCTACGTGGCGTATACCTAATGCAAAAATCAACCTTGAAAGCTCATTGCTCTTTGACTTTTCAATGGCGGATATGAGATTTGATGCACTTTTTTCACCTATTTTGTCGAGGGATTGAAGCTCATCTGCTTTTATATCGTATATATCTGAAATAGACGCTATAATTTTGTTTTCAAGCAGTTTTTCAACCATTGCGGGACCCATTCCCTCTATATCCATAGCATCACGAGAAGCAAAGTGAATGATGTTTCTTGCGAGCTGCGCACCGCATTCTACACCTGTACATCTTACTGCAGCTTCCCCATCTTCCCTGAAGACTGCTGCTCCGCAAACGGGACATTTTTCAGGCATTTCAAAAACCTTTTCGCTACCTGTACGCTTTTCCTTTACAGCACTTACTATCTCAGGAATTATATCTCCTGCCTTTTGCACAAGAACTGTATCCCCGATCCTTATATCTTTTTCACGGATATAATCGATATTATGCAAGGTTGCCCTTGATACTGTTGTTCCTGCAAGACGTACACTGTCAAGTACTGCGTTCGGGGTAAGAACTCCTGTCCTCCCTACCTGTATTACGATATCTGTAAGCTTAGTTTCCTTGATTTCGGGAGGATACTTATATGCAACCGCCCACTTCGGGCATTTAGCAGTAGAGCCTAAAAGGTCTCTTTGTGCGAGTGAATTGATTTTTACAACAGCACCATCGATGTCAAAATCGAGCTTCTCCCTCATCTCTCCTATTCTTTCAATTTCGTTAAAGGCTTCATCAATGTTTTTACATACAGGAGTCTGTGGAATGGTTTTAAATCCGAGATATGAAAGGTATTCCAAGCCTTCTTTATGTGTAGTTATTTTCTTCCCCTCGATTTGTTGTATATTAAATACATAAATATCAAGCTTTCTTTGTGCAACAACAGAGCTGTCAAACTGACGAAGTGAGCCTGCCGCTGCATTACGTGGGTTTTTAAAGGTTTTCTGTCCTGTTTCCTCCTGAAGCTTATTTAATGCTTCAAAGCTTGAGTGAGGCATAAAAACTTCTCCACGTACTTCTATATATGGAATTGCTTCATTTAGTTTTAGAGGAATATTTCTTATGGTTTTAAGGTTTTCTGTGACATCTTCGCCTACATTTCCGTCACCACGAGTTGACCCTCTGAAAAAATATCCGTCACGGTATTCAAGGGAAACGCTAAGTCCGTCAATTTTTAGTTCTGTTATATATTCAGCTTTTTCTCCAAGAGTGTTTTCGCACTTTTTTCCAAATTCAATGACACTTTCTTTATCAAACACGTCATTTAAACTTTGCATCTGAACACTGTGCACAACTTCATCAAATCCGGAGAGAATCTTTCCTCCTATTCTTTGCGTGGGGGAATCCGCGGTTATAAGTTCAGGATTCTCCGCCTCAAGCCTCTTAAGTTCACTCATAAGCTTATCATATTCAAAATCACTTATTTCTGGTTCATCTAATGTATAGTAAAGATTACTGTGATAATTAATTAAGTCTCTTAATTCTTCAATGTTCATATAACACCTCAAAAAACACAGGGGATTGTCTATCTACAATCCCCAAAATATCAGTTATTCTGCTGCGGTCCATGATGTGCCGTCTGCAAAACGAACCTCTTTTACTTTTACATTTTTAATGCTTACTGCACTATCCCCCGATTTAATGCTCCAACCAACACGCGTTTTATCACAAGGAACTAATTGGAGGTTGTTTACGTAATAGGAGCCGGAATTTGTTTCTATGACATTACCATCTTTATCACAAATATCAAAATTTATTCCAAAATAAGTAATTCTCTGATTGCCCAGATTTCTATACTCAAAAACAATTACTCTGCCGGAATCCTTATCACTGAACCAGTAGTTTATAAAGCCGAGCGGTGATTTTGCAGCTTTTCCCCATGTGTCAATAATGGATGACCTGAGATAATAGAGTAAGGATACATATTCACTGCTGGAACCCTCAAGCTTTGAAAGAGCTTCCTGCACACTCAAAAAGGCAAGCTCATATCTGTTATTCTCAAGAAGCGTTACGGCACCAACCGTATCCCCGCCATCGCCACGGGTTGCATATGTGTATACGGCTTCATCATGGGTTAATCCCCATGCTTTTGCCTTATATGATTCCACTTCATTTGATGGAACTTCTTTAGCGTTACCATTATGATCATACATCTTTACTAAAGTTGTGTCGTTTTCTGTTCCTGGCTTAACAAGGCTCCATCCTGCTAACTCGTACTGAGAGATTGACTCAAGTGCAACCTCAATTGTTTCTCCATCAGCATTATACATTATTACATTGCCGCTTGGTGCGAATTGAGCGTTGATTTCTTCCCACCCAAGTGCTTTATACATAATAACGTGATATGTAGGAATTTTTACAATCGTCCCATCGGTATATCTGACATAAGTTTTTTCCTCGTTAGTGGGATTTTCAGCAACAACATTTTCTTCCTGATTTTCAGTAGTGTTATTTGTATCTTCGGTTTTGTTATCATCCTTAACAAACCAGCCAACAGCCTTATGTGCCTCAACCTTATCTGCCGGAACAACAAGGGTACGTCCATCGGCAGCATACATTGTCACAGGTTTTTTAAGATACCATCCCATTCCCTCGGCGGTATATATCTCAATCTGATTTTCCTCAACAAACATAGTTCTTCCATCTAATGCATACAGCTCTGTTTTAGCTGCACATACGCTGGCTGTCGCAATAAGCAACGCCGTAAACGAAATCAGAATTTTAAAGATTTTTTTCATACAAATCGCCACTGCCTTTCTATGTAATTTAATGGTTTTCTTAAGAATATTATAGCTTAAATTGTTTATAAGGTCAACTGTTTTCGCTAATTAATTTCCGTAGCAGAAACATAGACAAAAGCTCGTAAAATACGACTGTTTTCTTAGCCTAGAATCTTTCTGAGAAAATTGAATTTTTTACTTGACAACCACCCACTGTTTGCATATAATATAATGGTAGCAAACGAAGGGGTATGATGTAATGGTAACATGCCGGTCTCCAAAACCGTTCTTGAGGGTTCGAGTCCTTCTACCCCTGCCAATATATTTGGCTCAAACACTGGGTTTGAGCCATTTTTTATTGCCAATTTTCAAGAGCAGTAATCTTCACTTTTTTGAGCATCAATAGCAAATTTTAGTAATTTTAGATTATATTTCTGATGACGGCGCATGGTCTTGTGGTTCAAATAATTATGCCTGAAATGAGCATCAATTTCGCATACGGTTGCATCCGTTTCGGAGCGTTCCGTCTGCTACATCATCATTTTAGCATCACTTGATTTCGTCAATTCTATCAATTTCGCCTTTAGAGAACAATTCTGCAAGAATGTTTTTTAATTCTCGCAGAATATTTTCTCGAAAATATAATTCCGTTTTTCTTTGTTTACCGTATATCAAAATTTGATACACCCTGAGTTTCAATTCTCTGGGTGCATTTTTGTGTTTCGGATTCTTCTTTATATCTCGAATCCGTCTGTGATTCCGGTCAGCCTTGAGGTATCCTTCTTTACATAGTACCTTTCGGTTATCTCGGTAGTGGTGTGTCCGAGGATGTCGGCTACCGCTTTTATGTTTAGTGTTTTTATGCTTCCGTCAGCACACTTTGTTGCGTTGATTAGCTTGGTGGCGAAGGTTACTCGGTATTTACTGAGCCACTCGGGTTTTGCCGTTGCCGATGCCGTTGTTGTCAGCAGCATAGTCACTGCCAATGCCGTACATAATACTTTTTTCTTCATAAATCTCGTCCTCTCTGTTTTATATTACCTTTCGGCAATACAAACATACCACAGAAGATGGCATAAGTCGGCCGACCTCCTTCAAAGTCCTTTTCTTTGATTACAGCGTATCATGTTTTGAGAGACTCAATCTCAAAAGAAAAATGCGTAAACCCTATATTAGGATTTACGCA
>JAZLEL010000074.1:0-5547 GCA_045615265.1 Clostridia bacterium
ACTGTGCTTCCTGTTCTCTTGGCAGTATCCACAATTTTTTCTGCGGACTGATCAAGAAGAACGTGGTCGTATGCCTTTACCCTGATTCTGATTTTCTGCTTTGCTGCCATTGCTAAGCCTCCTAAAAAAGATTTTTCGCTGACTCATGCGACGGACTGTACACGGCGCCGGGCGTTTCGCCTTTTGCCATATTAAAACCCAGAGCTAGACTCCGGGTACTACATGAATGTGGGCGCGTAATGCGCAAAGCTTTATCATGTTGTACAGTGACTGGCGCCCAATTTCAAGAATCGGACATTCTCCACGGAAAAACCTACCCATTTGGTAGCAACCTCCCGCTTCATCGTCTGTCATGTCACAGCCTTGCCATTTTACATCATATTTGAAAGAATTTCAACCCTTATTCGCAAAAAATTGCTGGGGTTTTTGCATTTTTGTATACTTGCACAATATACGGGCATTATTTTATGCAATGTCAACAACGTTTAGAGTAAATTCGCAATATTTACAGAGGATTTCCGCGGAGTCGCAGGGGGAGATTGTACTTTTGGAAGCCAAAAGTACAATCTCCTCGCATCCGAGGGAATTTTCTCAATCATTCATTGGACTGATTTCCAAATTATAGTTTAAAAATACTTCTTCTATTTCAAGCACTTTGTATTCTCCACTTATTTCATCATCTAACATAATCTCTTGAATCTTTTGTAGTGCACAGATAGCGTTACTTTCAATTTTCTCTTCAAAAGTGCACTCTCCTACTGCATCCAACACATATTTTCCTATCTCCTGACACAATAAGCTTTTATATACTTCACTCACAATAATCACCTCTACTATAGAATAACATCTTTTCTATATTTTTACAACAGAAATTTCTGTGTTATTTTATTTTTATGGCAAATGATAAAATATATTAGAGGTGATTATTGTGAACTTTGAAATCAAAAGCACAAAACAAAAAGATCCTGCTATTTACAAAACACTTTATATAAAACAATCTCTTGCAGATAAAATCGAGAAGATTGCAAATGAAAATGAAACAAGTTGGAACAATGTTGTAATCTCAATGATTGAAAGTTGTTTAAATGAAGATAAGTAATTTGCAAACAAGATTGTCAAAGAAGTTGACAGTCTTGTTTTTTATATGCTAAAATATTTTCATACAAAAAACATTTACACGGTGATACTATGATTGAATATATAATAGGAAGAAACTCCTCCCAAATTCGTGCAGACAGATTTCTTTTAAAGGCTACCACTGCACCATCTTCGTTGATTTACAAGGCGTTTCGCAAAAAAGACGTAAAAATAAACGGCAAGTGGATTAAGGAAGATTACATTCTAGCTGAGGGTGACATATTGCGTATATATATAAAGGAAGAATTTCGTAAGCAGAAGGAGGTAAAAGAATGTCCTCTTACTGCACCGATAATATACGAAGATGAAAATATAATTATTTTCAACAAGCCTTCGGGCCTTCCCTGTCAGCCTGACGAAAATCACAAAGACGGCACGCTGTCCGATATGCTCAAAAGCTATCTTATAACAAAAGGGGAATATAATCCCGAAAGCGAAAGCTCATTCTCCCCTGCTTTATGCAACAGAATTGATACTAATACAAAAGGGCTTGTAATTGGTGCAAAAAATGCAGAGGCCCTCCGTGATATGAATAAGCAGATAAAAGAGCACAATGTATACAAATATTATCTGTGTCGCCTTGAAAATATTCCCGAAGAAAAAAGTGCTTTTGTAAATACACATATAATAAAGGAAGAAAGTACTAACGTGAGCCGTATTTCAGAATTCGGCAAGGAAATTTCAATGGAGTACAAAGTCATTGAGGAAAATAATGGAACAGCACTGTGCGAGGTACTTCTTCATACCGGAAGAAGTCATCAAATAAGGGCTTATTTCTCCTCCATCGGCTGCCCGCTCGTGGGAGACACAAAATACGGCGCAAAAGCAGGCGGCGGTCAGGCATTGTGTGCATATCGCATAAGATTCGGTTTCCCTGATGACTATGACGGAGTTCTATCCTATTTAAAAGACAGCCAGATTAAGCTCGAGGGGATTGACATTTGACGAAATTTGTGGTAATTTAGTAGTCAGTAATAAATAAATGAAAGGAATAAAAACCAATGAAAAAATTTATAGCAGAATTCAAAGAGTTTGCACTCAAGGGTAATATGATTGACCTTGCTATAGGTATGATTATTGCTACTTCCTTCAACGCAGTTGTTAAGTCCATTGTTGACGACCTACTTATGCCTGCATTTGCTTTCATTTTTGGAAAGAGCGATTTCTCACAGCTCGTTGCTTTTGCAGAATATGCCGAGGACGGAACTCTCATTGGCGGTATCAAATACGGTATGTTTGTTCAGAATATCGTTAACTTTATGATTATCGCTTTTTCCCTTTTCCTTATGGTAAAGGTTATGAACAAGCTCAAAAACCCCAACCCTGTTGAGGAAGCTCCTGCAGAGCCTGCTCCCAAGCCCGATGATATCGTTCTTTTAGAAGAAATAAGAGATCTTCTTGCAAAGGAAAAAGTTAACCAGTAATTAAGCCAATAAAACACCGCATCGAATTTCGATGCGGTGTTTGTTTTTATTGCAAAGTATTTTCCAAATCCTTTTCACGGATTGCGTTTCTTTTGATTTTTCCGTTAAAGGTCTTCGGAAGCTCCGACACATATTCCACGATTCTGGGATATTTGTAAGGAGCTGTATTTGTTTTTACATAAGTCTGAAGTTCTTTTGTAAGCTCGTCTGACGGTTTAAACCCATCTGCCAGAACGATTGTTGCCTTTACTGCAAATCCACGGATAGGATCGGGAACACCTGTAACTGCAACCTCGCTTACTGCTGCATGCTCTAAAAGAACACTTTCTATTTCAAAAGGTCCTATTCTGTAACCTGATGACTTAATAACGTCATCATTTCTGCCTACATAGCGGAAAAGGCCACGTTCGTCACGATATGCGGTATCTCCTGTATGGTAGAAGCCATCGTGAAGAGCCTTCTTTGTATCTTCCATACTGAAATTGTAAGTATCAAGAAGACCGCAGCTCTTTCTGTCACGGCTTAATACACGGATAGAAATTTCACCCGTTGTGCCACGGGGACAAGACTGATTTTCACCATCTAAGATATGCACGTCAAAGCCGGGAACGGGAAGTCCGATTGCACCGGGGACAGGTTCTGTCCAGGGGTAGATGGTTGCAATACAAAGTGTTGTTTCAGTCTGACCGAAGCCCTCATAGATTTTATGCCCTGTTGCCTCTAACCACTTATTATAAATTTCGGGGTTAAGTGCTTCACCTGCTGTACAGCAATGTGTAAGGGCAGAAAGGTCGTACTTTTCAACATCGTTTAAGAGCATCATTCGATACATTGTTGGCGGAACGCAGAAGGTTGTAACCTTGTAGTCCTGAAGCACACCGAGGATATCGGCACCATCAAATTTATCAAAGTCATATACCAAAACTGCAGATTCTCCAAACCACTGACCGTATATTTTTCCCCAAAGGGACTTGAGCCAGCCTGTATCGGAAATAGTGAAATGAAGTCCGCCATCAACAACTCTGTGCCAGAAAACGCCTGTCATTATATGACCTAAGGGATATTTAAAGTTATGTGTGATGATTTTGGGGTAACCTGTTGTACCTGATGAAAATGCCATCAGCATTGTATCATCGGCACAGGTAGCCTCGTCACCTGTGGGACGCTGCCACTGGTCACTTGCCATTTCGAAGCCTTCCTCGAAATCGTGCCAGCCCTCACCTGCATTCTTATGCTTGGTAACGAACTTTATTATGGGGTGGTCGTACTGATCTTTCATTTCGTCAAAGTATTCAGTAGCCTGACCGTCACCTGTTATTACCGCTGCCTTGATATTACCCACATTACAGCGGTACACATAGTCCTTACCCTTAAGCATATCAGTTGCCTGAACTACAATAGCACCGATTTTATGAAGACCTAAGATACAGTACCAGAAAAAGTAGCTTCTCTTAAGAGTGAGCATAACCTTGTCACCCTTTTTGATGCCCATATACTTAAAGTAGTTTGCTGCTTTGTTGGAATTAAGCATCATATCACGGAAGGTAAGGTGCTTAACCTCACTCTTATCGTTTGAAATCCAGACCATAGCAAGCTTGTCGGGTTTTTCTGAACCAAGCACATCTATTACATCGTATGCAAAGTTAAAATCATCATTATAAGATAGTGTATAGTTTGTCTGTGCATCCTTAAGAGAAAGGAAATCATCTCTTGATGCACCGACGAATTTTTCATATATTGCCATAAGCTGGCTCCTCCATTCTTGAATTACGGATTTTATCATTTCATAACTACGGCAATAAACTGAGCCTCGCCGTCAATTGCCTGCTCTGCATGAGGAACGCTGGAGTCAAAATAAACGCTGTCGCCTTCCTCCAATTCATAGGAAATATCTCCTATAAAAAGACGCATTTTGCCTGAAATGACATAGTTGAATTCCTGACCTTCATGACCGTGAAGCACAGGTGCTTCATCATCGGGATGAATGGTAACCAAGAACGGCTCTGCCTTTTTATTTCTGAAGGTATACGCCAGATGCTTGTAGTCGTATTCGTGTTCACGCTTTACGCTGTAACCCTGACCTTTCTTAACCATGCTGCACATTGAAAGTGTCGGCTGGTCTCCGCTAATCAGGTCAAGAACGTCCACGCCGAGAATTTCCGCAGCATTGTAAATAAAGCTGAATGAGAAATCCATTTCGCCGTTTTCATATTTTTTATATGTTTCTACATCTTCACCGAGCTTCTGCGCCATTTCTTCAATGGATATTTCAAAATCGTCACGAAGCGAAGCAAGACGCATACCGATATCTTTTATCTGTGTATTCATAGCTAAACCTCCATTTTACATATTTTAATACTTTTATTAATAGTCGAAGCCGAGTTTAACAGCCTTCATATTAAGGTCGAACATATTCTGCTTGGTAGCGGGTACAACCTTTTGCATTGCTTTTTCGATATTTTCTTCGGGGATAATACCGCTCTTTTTTATCATATGACCAATCATAATCATATTTGCAAGACCTGCAAGCCCCTCATCAGAAGCCATCTTTGTTGCAGGGATATAGTAGGTTTCTACATCGTCACGCTCTACTTTTCTTTCAATAAGAGAGCTGTCAACAAAAATCTGTCCGCCCTTCTTTGTTTCATTCTCGTACTTATCAAGAGAGGGAAGATTCATAGCAATCAAAATGTCGGGATTTGATACGATGGGCGAGCCTACCGCACTGTCGCTGATGATGATACTGCAGTTTGCTGTACCACCACGCATTTCGGGGCCGTAAGAGGGAAGCCAGCTTACCTCTTTACCATCGATAAGACCTTCGTATGCAAGAAATTTTCCTGAAAAGAGAATTCCCTGTCCGCCGAAACCGGCAATCAATATTTCCTTATTCATAATTATTTCTCCTCCGCATACTTATCTTTATATACTCCCAATGGATAGTAGGGAAGCATATTTTCTTCAAGCCAACCGATAGCTTTTTCAG
>JAZLEL010000075.1:0-12131 GCA_045615265.1 Clostridia bacterium
TTTGCTATACTCTTAGAGTCGCAAGTGCGGGTGTAGTTCATTGGTAGAACACCAGCCTTCCAAGCTGGATAGGTGGGTTCGATTCCCATCACCCGCTCCACTTTTTTGCCACAAATAAGATGTGCCTGTAGCTCAGTTGGATAGAGCAACTGCCTTCTAAGCAGTAGGTCCTGGGTTCGAATCCCCGCAGGCACGCCAATTTATGGTGGGTATAGCTCAGTTGGTTAGAGCGCTAGATTGTGGCTCTAGAGGCCGAGGGTTCGAGTCCCTCTATCCACCCCACTTTTCCACCTGAGTTGCACTCAGCATTAATAATGTTGGGCTGTAGCCAAGTCGGTTAAGGCACCAGACTTTGACTCTGGCATTCGCAGGTTCAAGTCCTGCCAGCCCAGCCATATACGGGCCATTAGCTCAGTCGGCAGAGCACTTGACTTTTAATCAAGTTGTCCGGGGTTCGAATCTCCGATGGCTCACCAATAAAAATAGCATCTGCTTTTTGCAGGTGTTATTTTTTTGTCGAGGAAAGAGATCTCCGTAAGGATGTCTCTTTTTTTGTAGCTTTCAAAATGAGATAATTTTTATGTAAACACTGACAAAAATATGTTAAATTTGTTGACCTTTATCCAAAAATGATGTATAATTATACGAGGAATTTTCATTTAAAATTGAGGTGGTTAATTTGAAGAAAATTGCACTGATTGTGAATTTTGATAAGAATAACGCACTCGCTGTTGCCACCGAGCTTATAAACTTACTTAAAGGCAAGGCGGAAATATATTGCAGCGAAGAATGTACCCCCTTTCTTCCCTACGTCACACCTAAAAAGGATGATGAGCTGTTTTCACTATGCCCAATAGTTGCAGTTTTGGGTGGTGACGGCACAATTATTGCCACTGCAAAAAGGTGTGCTCCCTATAAGAACATCCTTGTTGGAATAAATATAGGAAACTTAGGGTATCTTTCTACTATTGAAAGCACCAACCTTTCTAAGGCAGCAACACTTCTTTTAAGTGATGATATTCATTATAATGACAGATATATGCTTTCTGTGCGTGTATATTCTAACGGAAAAGAAATAGCACGACATCACGCACTCAATGAAATAGTTATCGCACGTGCAGCAAATTCCAGACTTATGGATTTTACTGCATACAGCCAGGATAAGCCGCTCTGCAGCTACCGTGCAGACGGAATGATTGTTTCCACACCGACAGGCTCCACTGCATACTCTCTTTCAGCGGGCGGACCTGTTGTATCCCCTGATGCAGAGGTTATGCTTATTACTCCAATCTGTCCGCATATGCTTAAGGCGAGAAGTATTGTCCTTCCTTTAAATCCTATAAAAATTCAGGCCTCCGAAGTGGCAGAGCTTGCAGTTGACGGTCAGACTTTCCAGACAATTGATAAATCCGATTACATTATTGTTGAAAAGTCAGAAAGCTTCGCCAGACTTGTTCATAATAAGGAGCTTAGTTTTTACGATATAATCCAAAAGAAACTTTAAAAGAGGTATAAGGTAATGAGAAACAAACGACATGAGGCTATTTTAACGCTCATAAAAGAGAATAATATTGAAACTCAGCAGGATTTGACAGTTGCCCTTGCTTCAGTTGGTTTTGACGTAACTCAGGCAACGGTTTCCCGTGATATAAAAGAGCTTCGCCTTTTAAAAAGGCTTAACGATGAAGGTAATTATATCTATGCTCCACATACATCTGAGAACAGTGAAGGGGTATCTGATAAAATGACTCTTATCCTGAAACAAAGTATAGTCAGCATAAACTATGCTTTAAACACTATTGTTATAAAAACCCTGACAGGAATGGCACAAGGTGCTGCAAGTGTTTTAGATGCTATGCAATTTCCTGAATGTTTAGGCACAATTGCAGGAGATGATACAATATTTGTGACTGCACGCAGCGAAGATGCTGCACAGAAGCTATGCAAAAAGCTTAAAAACATAGCAAACTAAGGAGATTATAATGCTTATTCAGATAGATATAGAAAATATCGCAGTTATAGAGCGTGCATCTATTGAATTTGATAAAGGACTTAATGTCATCACCGGCGAAACCGGTGCAGGTAAATCGCTTCTTATAAATTCTCTCAATATGGTTTTGGGCGGACGTGCAACACGTGACCTGATTCGTGATGGGGCTGATTTTGCAAGAGTAGGTGCAATTTTTTTCTCCAGTTCAATTGACGAATTACTTGAGAGTCTTGGCATCACTTCTGACGAAGGAAATATTGCCATAACACGAAAGCTTTATCGTGATGGAAGAAATGTCTGCCACATTAACGGATGTGCAGTTAATGTTTCCCTTCTTCGTTCTGTCGGTGAGAAACTGGTTGTCATTCACGGTCAGCACGACAGTATTGAATTAACAGATACATCATCTCACATTCACTTTCTTGATGCCTTTGCAGAAAATACAGATTTGTTAAAAGAATATAAGTCGCTATTTAACGAGTTTAAAGAATCCGATGCTATGCTTAATAAACTTAATGAGGATAGTTCTTCAAGACAAAACGAAATAGACTATCTCTCTTACCAAATTGCAGAGATTGAAAAAGCTGGTTTATCTGAAAACGAAGAACAAGAACTGATTTCACGAAAAACTGTTCTGGAAAATGCAGAATCTATAAACAAACATTCTAAAACCGCTTATTCCCTCCTATCCGCTGACAACGGTATAAAGGAACTTCTTCATAAGTGCAAAAATGAGTTAGAATCACTATCCGATATTGATGAGTCAGCTACTACCTATAAAGAAATAATTTCAGAACACTATTATGGAATCGAAGAACTTGCACATGATATTTCATCATATATTTCTGGAATTGAATATAACAGCGGAGAGCTTTCTGATATTGATGACCGTCTCGATGTTATAAATACACTTAAAAGAAAGTATCACGGCGAAATCCCCGAAATACTTAAGTTTTATAATGAAGCCTGTGAAAGGTTATTGGTTCTTAAGTCATTTGACGAGAATAAAGAGGAGCTTATAAAAAAGCGTGATGAGTTATTTTTGAGGGCAAGTTCACTTGCCGAAAAAATTTCAGGCACACGAAGAAAAAGTGCTGCTCTTCTCTCGGAAAAGCTATGTGAAGAGCTTAGTAATCTTGATATGCCTAAATGCAGAATCGAATTTCTTTTTCAGGAGTGCGCCCTGTGCGAAAACGGTTGTGAAAAGGTTGAACTTGTAATTTCGACCAATCCTTCAGAATCACCGAAAAGCCTTGCGAAGATTGCTTCGGGCGGCGAAATCAGCCGCGTAATGCTTGCAATAAAATCTGTATTTTCAGACTTTGATAAGATTCCTACCTTACTTTTTGATGAGATTGATACTGGTGTTTCCGGTCGTGCTGCCGAGAAAATTGCCAGAAAGATGAAAAGTCTTTCACAAAATTATCAGCTTATCGCTGTGACACATCTGCCTGTGATTGCAGCATCAGGAAACAATCATCTTCTTATTGAAAAGAATTTTTCTGATTCCGGCTTTAAAACCTCAGTACGACAACTTAACTATGAGGAAAGAATCAGTGAAATCGCACGAATTATAAGTGGTGATAATATTAATGATATTTCTCTTGAAAATGCGGCACAAATGCTCACGTCTTCAAGTAGCGCAATAAATTAGGAAGGAGAAAATTTATGGAACAGATAGGAGAAGTTGTTGAGCTTCGCGGGAAAAATGCCCGTGTCCGAATACAACGCACCTCTTCATGCGGCGAAAACTGTTCTCAATGTGAGGGCGGTTGTAAACCAACTGCTTCAATAGTTGAGGCTACAAACGGAATTTCAGCAAAGGTTGGCGATACTGTAAAAATACAAATGAATTCTGCTGCATTTATGATTTTGGCATTTATAGGTTATATTCTTCCGATACTTGTGTGTATAGGTACATATTTTTTGGTTAATAAATTTACAGATAACACTGTTATTGCGGACTCGGCGGCTATTGCATCTTTGGTGGCAGTACTTGTCTTGTTCTACATAATTGATAAAATCCCGAAGAAATCCACTGTGTTTTCAACAAGGATAATTAAAATTTTACGATAAGGAGAAAAGAAATGATTAAAGCATGTATTTTTGATATGGATGGAACAGTTTCAAATACTATAAATTCCATTGCATATTTCGGTAACAACGCACTCAAAAAAGCTGGACTCTCACCCATTGAAACTGATATTTACAAAAAGCTAGTGGGAAACGGTGCAAAAATACTCGTTGAAAGAATGCTTAAAACTGTCGGTGCAGACGAAAGCTTTTATGACGAAGTTGCATATGAATACAATACAAAATATGATGCAGATTTCCTCTATCTTACAGAGCCTTATGAGGGAATTATAGATATGCTTAAAGAGCTTAAGAATATGGGAATTAAGGTTGCAATCCTTTCCAACAAACCACACGGAACTGCACTTAAAGTTTCAGATTCTCTTTTTTCAGATTCACTTATAGACGTTTGCTATGGGGGTCGTGAGGGGGTTGCTCTCAAGCCTGACCCTTCAGGAGTGTACGATATATTGAAAGATTTTGACATAAGTAAAGAAGAATGCCTTTACATAGGAGATACTGCCACAGATATGAAAACTGGAAAGGCATCAGATCTTTACACCATAGGTGTTTTGTGGGGTTTCAGAGACCGTGAGGAATTAATAGATGGCGGTGCGGACGCTATCATCTCCCACCCATCCGAGATTGTTGATATTATAAAAAAATACAATGCCTAGGCTATATATAACTCTTAGTTTAAAAACAAAGGAAGGTTAATTTATGGACATTTTTTCAATTCTGACTTTAATTGGCGGACTTTCATTATTTCTCTATGGAATGAATGAAATGGGAGATGGACTGAAAAAGCTTTCAGGCGGTAAGCTTGAAAGCATATTAAGCAAGCTGACTTCTACAAGGTTTAAAGGGTTTTTACTCGGCTTTGCGGTAACGGCTATTATCCAGTCGTCATCTGCAACCACAGTTATGCTGGTAGGGTTCGTAAACTCAGGAATTATGAAACTGGGTCAAACCATAAGTATTATAATGGGTGCTAATATAGGAACTACGGTTACATCATGGCTTCTCTCCCTTACCGGAATAAGTGGCAGCAGTTTCTTTATAAGAATTTTTAAGCCAGCATCTTTTACACCTATTCTTGCAGCAATCGGTATCATTATGACTATGGTTGCACATTCCGACAAGAAAAAAGACGTAGGTAAGATTCTTCTTGGCTTCGCGGTTCTTATGTTCGGTATGGAAACCATGAGCGGCTCAATGAGCGGACTTAAAGATTCTCCCGCTTTTGCCAGCATGATGACAATGTTTGACAACCCTGTTTTAGGAATATTGTCCGGTACAATTCTTACTGCAATCATTCAGTCATCTTCTGCATCTGTGGGTATTCTTCAGGCACTTTCACTTACCGGTGCTATTCCTGTATCTACTGCAATTCCGATTATCCTTGGTCAGAATATCGGTACAACAATTACCCCTATTCTCTCCTCTATCAACGGTAACACTGATTCTAAAAGAGTTGCTTTGGCTTGTCTTTATATAAAGATGCTTGGTGTTGTTATTGTAAGTGTGGCATTCTATTCGATATATGCCTTTGTTGATATGCCATTTATGGGTATAAATGCATCACCTTTTAATATTGCCGTAATACACACTTTGTTTAATATTATATCCACAATTATATTAATGCCTTTCTGTACCTTTATCGAAAAGCTTACAGTTCTTTCTGTAAAGGAGAAAAGCAAAAACAAAAAGAGCAATAAAACCACCTTCAGAACATTGGACGAAAGATTCCTTGCTTCTCCCTCCTTCGCTGTTGAGACCTGCCGTAAGGTTGTTTCTGAAATGGCTGTAATATCAAAAAAATCCATGCTTGATTCAATGTCTCTTATAGATATGTATGATGAAAAAATATCCGGCGATATAATTACTAACGAATCTGAGGTAGACGAATACGAAGATGCTACAAGTTCTTATCTTCTTCAGATTTCCGAACAGGATCTTTCTCAAAAGGATAGCCGTGAGGTTTCTCAGCTTCTTCACGTTGTCGGCGATGTAGAGAGAATTGCTGACCACGCAGTAAATATTATGGGGGCTGCGAAAGAAATTCACAATAAGAATATTTCTTTTTCCCAGGAAGCTCAGCGTGAACTTTCAGTTATGGCAAATGCGGTACGTGAAATCCTTTCTTTGGCAATCGAAGCACTTGTCAACGAGGACCTTAATGTTGCTAAAAAGGTAGAACCGCTCGAACAGATTATTGATAAGCTTAAGCATAAAATTAAAAACAATCATGTTCAAAGACTCAGAAACGGAGAATGCACAATAGAACTTGGATTCGTTCTTTCAGATATCTTAAACAATTTTGAAAGAGTGGCCGACCATTGCTCCAACATTGCGGTATGTCTGCTTGAAATTGATAATAATTCTTTCCAGACACACGAATATCTCAGCAATGTTAAAGAAACAGGTGCAAATGAATTCTTTGAATATTACGATATGTACAAACAACGTTATTCACTTTAATTTTTAGTAACTAAGAATGCTGAGAGGTAGCATTATGAAACAGAAAAGATTAGTAACAATTCAAGATTTATCATGCTTCGGGAAGTGTTCTGTTTCGGTTGCTCTTCCTGTCATTTCTGCACTTGGAACAGAAACAGTAGTTCTTCCTACTGCCGTTCTTTCCACACACACCGGTGAATTTAAAAATTACACCTTCCATCCCCTTTACAACGAATTTAAAGGGATTACTGATCATTGGGAAAGCCTCGGGGTTGAATTTGACGCGATCTATGTAGGTTACATCGGTTCGCACGAGCTTATTTGTGCCGTCAGCGATTTTATAGACCGATTTAAAAGAGAAAACACGATTATTTTCATTGACCCTGCAATGGCGGATAACGGCAAATTTTATTCCGGACTGGATAAGAATTATGCTAAAGAGCTTTTAACACTTTGCAAGAAAGCAGATATCATTTCTCCCAATATTACTGAGGCAATGATTTTATCCGGAAATTCGCCTGCTGAATACAAAAATTACGCTGATATCAGAAAGATTGCTACACAGCTGTCCGATATTTGCGAAAATGTAATCATTACAGGCGTACACGACAAGGATATAATTTCAGTTGTTTCTTACGAAAAGTTTACAGACACTCTATCAAAGTTTGATAAACCCATATATGATGGCATTTTCTATGGCTCTGGGGACCTGTTTGCCTCGGCATTTATAGGAATGTATCTTATGGGTGCATCAATTACAGAATCAGCAAAAAATGCTTCTTCGTTTGTAAATGATTGTATTCTTAACACCCTTGACGAACGTGACAGATATTGGTATGGGTTAAAGTTCGAGCAAAGTCTTTCAATCTTAACTGATTATCAAAAACGTATGGCTTAATCACAATACATATTTATTGTGTGTAGGACGATATACAATCCACTGTAAATTGTGTATTTTCTCTATATTTAACAATTTTCGGCACTAAACCTTTGTTAATATGTACATTGATTGCTCTGGTTTTTTATGTTAAAATATATACAGATTGGAGAAAAGTGATTGGTGGTATGAAAATGGAAGTAATGGATATTGAAATTTTTTACAAGTGTGTTGAAACTTACGGACTTCTCCCCGTACTTGCACAGTTGTTCTCTACATTAAAGGTTAGTATTGCCCTTACTGCTCAGACCTGCACTATGGCGATTAAAGATATGGACCTCTCTGTAAGATCTTACAATGCTCTTATGGCACACGGTGTTAAGGATTTGGGAAAGCTAGTTGATCTTCTTAACTCAGGAAATCTCCGCGATGTAAGAAACCTCGGTGTTAAGAGTGCGAAGGAAATTCAGCTTAAGGCTCTTGAATACAGCTACGAAGCACTTAATGAGAATGATAAAAAGAGTTTCCTTGAAAATCTTCTTAAGATTAACTGTGATTAAATTACATAAGTTAAAAATCCCCCGAATAAATCGGGGGATTTTTTATGCTATTCTTCGCTGCAGCAACAATCAGCTGCTTCGCCAAGAAGGCAATCCTCAACGGGAGGGAAAAATTCGTCAATCGGGAAATTAATGTTTGCAAAAATCTCACAGGGGTCATCGGGAGAGCTTGCAACACATTCTTTTTCGGGGATACAAAAATCATAAGCAGGAATAAGAAGCTGAACATTTCTTTCAAGCTTTATAATTGTAAACAAGCCTAAAGAAACATAAACTTTTCTTTGCTCATTACGGCAATTAACAAATCTGTCCTCGAAAACTCTGCATACGCAATCGGGAATATTGCATACATCTATCTCATCATCAACATATTTGCAGCACTTTTCGCCGGGTTCTGCAATTTTAGCCCCAAGGCAAATCGGATCTAATGTTTCGACTACTGCTTTTGGCATATTGGTTTTCTGCCAAAGCTGAGGATCAAAGCTATCTTCCTTGTATCTTGATGTGAAAATTTTTGCACTGCCTTCGCTTCCGAAAAGAACAACCTTTTTATTATAGGTTGCTACGCCGTCAACTGTGACAGGTCGTGAAACTCCTGTGTAAACGTCAAGAGAAATACGGAAAAAGAATGTAAGGTCAACTGTATAATATCCACGGTTAAACGGCATTTTTTCAACATCGCTAAACACCCATATAACCTCAGATTTTCGACATTTTACATCAACTGCACGGTCGACAATTTCTTGTCCTGTTTCAGTTAAGTACACTCTCATACATTCTATACATTCCTTACTTCTGCATGAATCGTATATTTTGTCGGTCTGTATACAAACCTTTTCCTTGCAACCAAAGGAACCGGTAAGTTTTTCTTCCATAGAAAAATCCTCCTTATATACTTAATAGGCGTATTGCCTACTAACAGTATATGAAGAAGGATTTTATTTGTGATAATTTATTTATATTACTGCCCCACCGTCACAACCCAGTACCTGACCGGTGATGAAGTCTGCATTTTCGGAAGCAAGGAAAAGAAGTGTGTTTGCTACTTCTTTTGAAGTTCCCACTCTTCCTAACGGAGTAGTTTCGCAAAAAGCTTCTTTATCTTCTGATGAAACATCGCTATTCATATCAGTGTCAATAAATCCAGGAGTTACGCAATTAACCGTTATTCCTGAGGGTCCCAGTTCCTTTGCCAAAGCCTTTGTAAAGGCAATTATCGCACCCTTTGATGCACTATAACAGCTTTCACACGAAGCACCGCTAATACCCCAGATAGAACTGATATTTATGATTTTTCCGCTATGGTTTGAAATCATATGGTTGGCTATATACTTACTTGTCAAAAACACACCTGTCACATTAACAGAAAAAAGATTTTCCCAATCAGAGAGAGTTGTATCAGAAAGAAGTTTTACTATGGATATTCCTGCATTATTTATAAGAACATCAATCTTTCCAAAATGTGATATAGCTTTTTCAATCATTTCCAGAACTTCTTTTTCTTTTGAAACGTCCGCCTTAATCGAAAGCGAGCCTGGGAGTTCTTTTGATAGCAGTTCTGCTTCATTTTGACTATTGTTATAATTTATTACGACATTGTATCCGTTTTTATAAAATAGTCTTGCCGCTTCTGCACCAATTCCACGGGAGCTTCCTGTTATAAGCACTGTTTTACTCATAGTTATTTCTCCTTGATATATTCAAGCGCATCCGAAAGCGAACGTACAGCAACCAAGCCTATACCTTCACATTTATCTACACTGCCAAGGCAGTCAAAAGGCAGCATACAACGCTTAAATCCCATTTTCTTAATTTCAGAAATTCGTCTATCGGCTTGGGTAACAGTTCTTATCTCTCCTGTTAATCCAATTTCTCCAAAAAACGCCATATCTGAAGGAAGCGGTTGATTACGGAAGCTCGAAGCGATAGCACACGCTATTGCAAGGTCTGTTGCCGTTTCATCAAGCTTTATTCCGCCAGTAACATTTACATAAGCATCCTGATCCCCCAGATGCATTCCCACACGCTTTTCCAGAACTGTCATAATAAGTGACACTCTGTTAAAATCAACTCCCGATGCCATACGGCGTGGCATTGCAAAGCTGCTTTTTGAAACAAGAGCCTGAATTTCAGCTAAAATAGGACGTGTCCCCTCAACCGAGCATACTATGGCAGAACCAGGTGCATCTACGGGTCTTCCTGAAAGAAGCATCAATGATGGATTAGGAACATCTACAAGTCCTTTATCTGTCATCTCAAACACACCGATTTCATTTGTAGAGCCAAAACGATTTTTAACTGCACGTACTATTCTGTAACTTTGATGTCTTTCACCTTCAAAATAGAGGACGCAATCGACCATATGCTCAAGCACTCTCGGTCCTGCGATAGAGCCTTCCTTAGTTACGTGTCCTACTATAAAGACAGTTGTTCCCGTGCTTTTTGCCAGCTCCATAAATTTAAGCGTACATTCTCTTACCTGTCCTACACTTCCCGGTGCGGAGGTAAGGTTAGAAGAATAAAGAGTCTGAATTGAATCTGCTATTACAAGCGAGGGTTTCATAACTTCAATTGCTGAAATTACGGATTCAATGTCTGTTTCATTAAGCACATAAAGGGAGTCTGAAATTGCCCCCAGTCGTTCTGCCCGAAGACGGATTTGCTTATCCGATTCTTCGCCCGAAACATAGAGGACTTTTCCTTCCTTGGATACATATTTTGCTACCTGTAAAAGAAGCGTGGATTTGCCAATACCCGGTTCACCGCCGCAAAGGACAAGCGAGTCCTTTACAATGCCGCCCCCAAGTACACGGTCAAGCTCATTGCTTCCTGAAGTGCTCCTCTCTCCTTCTTCTGTCGAAACCTCTTTAATCAGAACAGGAGATACTTTTTTTCTTATTTTTGATTCAGAAGTCTTTTCAATAACTTCTTCAATCATTGAATTCCATGTCCCGCAGCCGGGACATTTTCCCATCCATTTAGCGGATTCATTTCCACATTCTTTACATACAAAAACTGTTTTACTTTTCACAGATTTTCATCCCTAACCACACATGGTACACGTTTACCTATACCACATACTATTTCGTAATTTATAGTCTGTGCGTGATGTGCAATTTCATCAGCACCGATGAACAAGTCACCGCACCTACCCATAAGGATAACCTTGTCGCCCACCGAAACGTCAATCCCAGTCACATCAACCATAAACTGGTCCATGCAAACCCTGCCGACAATAGGTGCATATTTTCCGTTTATAATCACCCTTCCTTTGTTTGACAAAAGCCTCGGATAACCGTCGGCATAACCTACGGGAATTGTTGCAATCTTCATTTCTCTATCTGCAACAAAAGTTCTGCCATAGCTTACGCTATCTCCCTTATTTATAGTTTTTATAAAGGCAACACGGGATTCCAGTTCCATCACAGGTTTAAGGTCAAGCGTGTTTTCACAAACATCTTCTGAAGGTTTAAGCCCATAAAGAATAATTCCCGGGCGTACCATATCAAATGAAAATTCACTGTGTTGTATAATCGCACCACTGTTTGCACAATGATATATTTCTATATTTACGTTACGCTCCTCAAGCTTCGACCTGAAATCTGCAAAACGACTTGCCTGCACTCTTGTAAATTCCTTATCCTTTTCATCGGAGGTTGCAAAATGTGTAAATACCCCTTCGAGATTAATTCCTTCAAGAGAAGCAATTTCGGAAATTTTGCCCGCACCTTCATCCGTGGGAGGAAAACCAATTCTAGACATACCTGTATCAACAGGGACATGGATTTTTGCGGTTTTTCCCATTTTTGTTGCAATGGCTGAAAGCTTTCTGGCATCTTCTACGGAAAGTATGGTAAGAGTTATATCATTTTTTACTGCCTCTTCAAAATATTGAGGATTAGAATAACCCAAAAGCATTATGGGAATTGTAACTCCGCCATTTCTAAGCTGGAGAGCTTCTTCTATTATTGCTACTGCAAAATAGTCAGAGCCGTTTTCCAGCTCTTTTGCCATTGTAAGTGCCCCGTGTCCATAGCCATCTGCTTTAATTACGGACATTATCTTTACATTATCCGGAACAGATTTCTTTATTTCTTTGAAATTATGTCTGATTGCTGCCTTGTTAATGCAAGCACATACTCTAATATACTGCACTTATAGAGCCTCCTTA
>JAZLEL010000076.1:0-2218 GCA_045615265.1 Clostridia bacterium
GCCTCTTATTTGAAAGCCGCTTAAAAGGAAAACTGTGATTGCCTGTTTTTCCTTTCTTACCTGGTTTAAAAATACGTCTTGCAAATTAATTTGAGTTTTCATCTGTCAAAATCCTTTCTTGTCTATCAATTTCTTGGCCTCTTTAAAAGCGTCCTTGTAATTAAGCCAATTAACCTCTTTGTTTTTTCTCAGCCATGTAAGCTGTCTTTTTGCATAGCGACGGGTATTACGCTTTAAAAGAGCTACCATTTCGCCGTAAGTGCAAAGTCCCTTATAATACCATACCGCCTCACGGTAGCCTATGGCAGCGGCTGCGGTAGACATAGCGTCAAGATTGGGAAGAACGTGCGATTTAACCTCCTCTAAAAGCCCCTCTTCAAGCATTATATCCACACGCTTATTTATCCTATCATAAAGGACATCTCTTTCCATATCAATTGCCATATAAATATAGTCGTAAGGGCTTTCCGCAGGTCGGCTTTCCATATCAAGCTCGCCTCGTGTCTTACCCGTGGAGCGTTTTGTTTCAATCGCACGAATAACCCTTTTTAAGTCGTTTGGATGAAGGGTTTTTGCTTTTTCGGGGTCCTCCTTTTCAAGAAGGGCGAAAAGCGCCTCATTGCCGTTTTTTTGAGCATATTCCAAAAGCTTTAAAGAAAGCTCTTCATCTCTTTCGGGGGCGGAAAAGCTTGTAGCAAAAACTGTGTTATCTACATACAGTCCTGTACCGCCGACCAGAATGGGCAGCTTCCCTCTCAAGTGGATATCGGCTATAATTTCATGTGCCATGGAGCAGTAACGCTCTACACTGAACTTTTCAGAAGGGTCTGCCACGTCAATCATATAGTGGGGGACATTTCCTATCTCTTCTTTCGATGGCTTTGCCGTGCCGATATCAAGGTTTTTATAAATCTGCATTGAATCGCAGGAGATAACCTCGCCGTTAAATTCCTCCGCAAGCTTTATGCCAAGGCCTGTTTTTCCCGATGCAGTTGCCCCTGTAATAATTACGAGCGGTGTTTTATTAGATATAAGGCATCACTCCTGTCAAACAATTCTGCCAAACATTTTCTCTATCTGATATTTTGAAAGCTTCACACAAATGGGACGCCCGTGCGGACAGGTGGTAATACCCTCCAGAGCCATTGCCTGTGCGTATAGCTTTTCAAGCTCAGGAAGGGAGAGGTTCTGATGTGCCTTTATCGCACCTTTGCAGGCGATTGTATAAACTGCCTTGTCCAGCATTGCAGTTATACTGCCGGGCTCTCCGCCTGAAAGCACGCCAAGGACCTCCACAAAAAGTCCTTCTCCGTCTTCAAAGGGGCAGTCGGCAGGAAGCGAGCGAAGAACTATGCTTCCCAAACCGAAATCCTCGATTTCAAACCCCATCGAAAGCATTAGCTCGCTATTTTCAAGGGCGAGTGCCTTTTCCGCAGGGGTAAGATTAACGCTTATGGGCATAAGAAGAAGCTGGGTATCTGTTTTATAGCCGTTTTTGCGAATTGCTTCGTAACGGATACGTTCGTGTGCGGCGTGCTGGTCCATAAGGAAAAATTCGCCGTCCCCCTCCGCCAAGATATACGTTTCAAAAAGCTGACCAATGATTCGTACGTCACAAACCGCTTCGGGAGTAGTTTCACCCTTAGCACTGAGCATAGCCTCTTTTATTTCATCTGATATGGTGCCTTTAGCCTTTGCGGGCGTTTCTTCCTTTAAGGACGGCTCCTTTTGAGGAGCTTTCTCTTTGGAAGTGGCACTCTCCATACCCTCTATATTCCTTACGGGGAGCTTTCCGCCAAAAGGCTTAACCTCTTCACGTATTTCGTTTACGGAAAGCGGTCTTGAAACAGGCTTGGGCTCCTCTTTTTTAGGGGTATAAGGGGTAAAAGAGGACTTTTTTGCCGTTTCCTTAGGCTGTGTGAATGAAATTTGCTCGGCATTTGCTACCGAGATGGGCATTTTGTAGGATAAATTACTCTTTGAAATCCCTGCATCACGAGGTGCGGCAGAAGACATAAGAGCGTTTTTTACTGCCCAGTAAGCCGTTTCATACACATCTCTGTCGGAGGCAAATTTAACCTCTGTTTTACCGGGATGTACATTGACATCAACAAGTGATGGGTCTATCTCAATATTAAGGATACATACAGGAAATCTTCCTGTCATAAGTTCGTTTTTATATGCTTCGCTGACAGCGGAAAGGAGCGTTTTATTAACC
>JAZLEL010000077.1:0-6665 GCA_045615265.1 Clostridia bacterium
CCAAGCTGATACACGATGAAAGCTACAATGTATCCCGTTGCAAACTGAAGTCCTATACCACCCCAAAACCACTTTCTGCTCTTTATTTCCGAGTTCATAGCACCAATAGCTGCAAAGCATGGAGGTGTGAAGAGGTTAAACATTAAGTATGCAAGTGCTGCAGCCTTTGTAAGACCCATTACAGTCTGAATTTCAGCAGAACCACCTGTCATTTCCAAATCCTCGTTTATAAATCCTGCAATTGCAGGGTAAACAACTGCAATCGTTCCTACAACATTTTCTTTTGCAATGAAGCCTGTAACTGCAGCTGCTGCAAGCTGCCATGCTTTTATACCCACAACGGGAATAATAATATATGCAATGGGCGTTGCAATAGTTGCCAGAATGGAGTCGTTTGCCTTTTCTGCTACATTCAAAGACCATGTAAAGGTCTGCATAATCTGTATCGTAGTATTACACAAAAGAATAATTGTTCCTGCCTTTACAATATATGCCCAACCACGGGAACACATTGAAAGAAAAGCTCTTTTAATACTGGGAAATTTATATTCAGGAAGTTCAATAATAAAGAATGATTTTTTATTCTTATTTCCTGTAATTTTATTTACAAGCAGTGCACCGAAGAAGATAATGACTATACCTGCAAAGTACATAAGAGTGCCTACCCATGTTGCATTTTCAAAGAATGCGCCCGCAAAAAGTGCAATTACAGGAAGCTTTGCACCACAGGGCATAAAGGGTGCAAGCATTGCCGTTGCCCTGCGTTCTCTTTCATTGCGGATAGTGCGGCAAGCCATAACACCAGGAATTGCACAGCCTGTACCGATTACGAAAGGAATAACAGATTTTCCTGAAAGTCCCACCCTTTTGAATATGGGGTCAAGCACGACAGAAACCCTTGCCATATAGCCGCAATCCTCCAAAAGTGCAATAAGGAAATACATAATCATTACAAGAGGGAGAAAGCTTACAACTGCACCTACACCGCCAATAATTCCGTCAAGAAGAATTGCCTTAAGTATGTCGGAGCTGCCTTGCATCCAACCTTTAGCCAGTTCGTAGAAAACATCTATCCAGCTTACAAGGGTATCTGCAAGGAAAGGACCTAATGTAGACTGAGAAATATCGAACACAAGAAACATTATAAATGCAAAAATTGGAATTCCAAGCCATTTACTGGTAAGCACGACATCAATTTTATCGTGAATACTCCTTTCGTTTGTATGTACCTTGCGTGTTTCAACCTTAGAAACAATACTATTTACAAATTCAAAGCGTTTTCTGTCAGCAGCTTCAGCCGATGATTTGCTGATAAGGTCCATCTTTTCCTGAACATATGGTGCAACCTGAAGCTTTCCTTCTATTGAAACCGCTGTTTCGATAAGCTTTGTTAGCCCATTGTCCCCATGAAGTGTTGAAGCAGTTTCTATAACAGGGCATCTGAGCTTTTCTGAAAGAAGTTTTGCATCTATTTTTGTTTTCTTCTTTTCATTGACATCACTCTTATTTAGTGCTACAACCACGGGAATACCAAGCTCAAGGAGCTGTGTTGTAAAAAACAGGCTGCGGCTCAGATTTGTAGCATCAACAATATTTATTATGACATCAGGATTTTCTTTTTTTACAAAAGTACTTGTTATACTTTCCTCCGAAGTAAAAGGCGACATCGAATATGCCCCCGGAAGGTCTATTGCGATAAGACCCTCTCTATCATAATAACTCTTTTTAATAGGTGCTTCTTTCTTTTCAACAGTAACACCTGCCCAATTGCCAATCCTCTCATTTTTCCCTGTAAGAGCATTGTACATAGTAGTTTTACCACTATTAGGGTTACCTGCAAGAGCAATTCTCATAACATTTCCTCCCCTCTCCTATATAGAGGTATTTTTAGGTTAGCAGTGACTAACCCTATTGCGAAAAATAAATGCCTTACGGCAAATATTTTTATATCAAAATAGCTTCTGCCAACTGATTATCGATGTTGTACCTGCCGTCTTTAATAGAAACGACACAACTCCCCTTCAAATGCGAAATAACAGTTATAGGCTCTCCACTGTAACAACCCAGGGAAAACAAAAATGCATTAAGCTCTTCATCATCGGTGCATATGTTTTTGATGATGTATTCTTTTCCTCGCTGAGCCTGAGTTAAATTCATGGATTCACCTTCAATCTAAAATTGGTTAGTTTAAACTAACCAATTTTATTTTAGCAATAAAATAGTAGTTTGTCAACTGTTTTTGTAAAAATTTTACTTCATTTTTAAACCAATATATAAAATACCGTTCTGATATCGTTCTTCTTCCTGCGTAACACTTTTGACACAAATTTGACATCTCCAATATTTTGCGATATAATATAATAGAATAATGCTATATATAGTATTATTCATCATATGGAGTGATTATGATGGATTTTAAAACGATTGAAAACAAATATAAACCGTTACAGATGTGGGCATGGAATGAAAAACCTAATGCACAATACACACAAAGCCATATTGATACAATAAAATCTTTAGGCTTTGGTGGCATATGCATCGGTGCCCAGAGCGGTCTTACATCAAGATATATGGGCGATGAATGGTTTCGCAATCTTTCCTCTGCCCTCTCCTCGGTTAAGGATTGTGGTCTGTCGGTATGGGTTTCGGATGAAAATGGATTCCCTTCAGGAAGCGGTAATGGTGCTGTTAATTCTTCAGGTATTGAATATCAGCAGAAGTTCTTAAGGTGCGAAACAGGAGAAAACACTAACGATAAAACAATTATTTGTAAGGACGGATATCATTTCTGTTATGAGGTTAATCCTCGTTATATAGATGTCCTTAATAAAGATACGGCAAATCTTTTTATTGATGAAGTGTATGCCCCCTATTTAGAAAAATTAGCCGAAAATGCGGACGGGATTTTCTCCATTGAACCGCAGATAAGCTATGATAATATCCCTTGGAGTTTTACTCTCCCCGCTGCGTATAAGGATGCTTACGGAGAGGAACTTCTTGATGTTTTGCCTGAGCTTTTCCGTCCTTTAGGAGATTATAAAAATACCCGTATTAAATTCTGGAGCTTAGTTACAAAACTATTCCAGGAAAATTTCCTCTCGCCTATTTATAAGTGGTGTAAAGAGAAAAATCTTTCATATGCGTTATCACTTCTTTCTAATAATGCATATGATTTTACTGCTAACGGCAGTACTATGTCACAATTTTTAAACACAGATATCCCCGTAGTAGAAGTTACCTCAAAGGATAACCTTAATCCGATTCCTGCACTAATGGCTGCGTCTGTTTCTCATCAATTCGGAAAAAAGGAAAGCATATCCATTCTTCTTTCAAAATCCGGTCATAGCACGACATTTTCCGATTTGAAGCAGGTTGCCTCATTACAACTTGTACGAGGAATAACCAGGATATCTTCTTCTTGGGAAACATCCTCACTTCGTGGTATACGTAAGCGTACAAACCCCACCCATTCATATCTTCGTACGGATTTATACGAAGCACAAGAAAACTTTAATAACTATGTATCACATATCAGCAAAGTGCTTTCCTCCGGAAAAGCTCTGTTTGACACACTGCTTATAAACAATCAGGTAGCCTTATGGTCAGCTTTTGATAGCACCAGAAGTAAGGACATCAATGATATTTATAGCTCTATGAAACACGCAATAAAGATGTTGGAGGAAAAACACATCCCCTTTGATATAGGAGATGAGTTAATTATGCGTGAGCATGCCTATGTTGACGGTGATACACTGTGTATAGGAAGCCGTCGTTATAAGACAGTTGTTCTTCCTGAAAATGCGGTATTCCTCAGCAGTACCGAGAAATTGCTTTCAGAATTTGAGCACGGCGGAGGACTTATAACGCTTTCTGATTCAATTCCCGAAAATAAGGTTTGCGACAGTGAAAAATTGCTCTATACAACCCGCAGTGCAGAAGATTTTAATATAAACTATTTCTTCAATAATTCAAACGAGGAATTTACCTGTGCTATTTCGGCAGGAACAAAGATGGTTGACCTTTTCACAGGTGATATTGTTCCGTTTTATGGGGTTTATAAATTCAGCCCCTATGAAACCATAATTGTAATTGACGATAGTACGCCTGAGCTTCCCAGGCCCTTTAAAAAACCTCTTAAGACTCTCGACATAAGCGGAGAATGGGAAGTAGAAAAAATTTCAGACAACGTGCTTGTGCTTGATAAATGTGATGTTTATTTCGACGACGTTCTTTCATATGAAAATGTGAATGTTACAGATGTGACGGAGCTTGTGTACTCACTTAAAGTTCCTGTTAATGTAGAGTGCAGATTTAAATTTGACGTTACGTCTCCTGATATTGATATATCAATGGTTACCGAATTACCGCAAAACTCTGAAATTAAAATCAACGATATATCTGTTACAGAAGAAAGCACTGGAGGATTTATAGACAGGGCACTTCAGAAAATTAACATTGCTAAATATATATCGTGCGGAGAAAATGTTATTTCTTTAACAACTGATATCTCTCCTACTGACGAATTTTTGAATTCACACGCTCTGGCATCAGGCTCAAAAAGCGAGCTTTCCAAAATAACATACGATACAGAGTTTGAGCCGTTATATATCGTAGGAAATTTCTCAGTAAAAACAAAAGGAGAATATCTAAGGCTTGATAAGAATGCATATCGCTATGTGGGTGATTTTTCCATTGATTCCCCTGTATCAAAATATAATATCGAGGACCTTCATAAGCAGGGGCTCCCCTTCTTTTCGGGAGAGATTGTATTAAAGAAGACATTTAATCTTTCGGATACTCAATATTCAATAAAGTTAATTCCCAAGGGGATTTCATCTGTACAGTTTGTGGTTAATAATCAAAAGGCGTCCCCCATACTTTGGGAGCCTTATGAAATTGATTTATCAGATATGCTCGTAAAAGGTGACAACGAAATTAAGCTCATAATTTCTACACCTATGAGGAATTTAATCGGGCCTCATCATATCCCTGTCGGGGAGCTTTATACGGTCAATATGTCAGACTTTTATATGCATAAGTCAATATGGAATATGCAAAAGGAAACTCCCTGGGAAAGTAACTATTGCTTCACAGAGTTTGGAATAATAACGATAATATAATGTATGCTTTAAGGTTAAATTTAACACTGGTTTTCATATTATTAATATGATATAATCAACATATAAAACTAAAAAAGGACTCACGCCAATGAATTATTCAATAAAAAAACTATTAATTCTATTTTTTTCACTTATCCTGAGCACACCGGTTTGTGCCACCAGCCCATATGCTGAGAATCCACGTGTGCTTACGCCCCCCATTTATATGCCTGAGGAATTGCTTTCAGAAGGAGAAAAAAATCCCCCTGCTACAATTACAATAAATAACAATATGCGTAGCGAGGCTGAAATGGGTTATACAGAGGCGTATGACGGTAATCTGCAGAAATTTACCAATCTCGTTGACGGTTACACGCTTCTTATTCCTAAGGGAATGAAGGTAGATATGTCTGTATCTGACGTTTGTACTACCTTTACTGATAATGTTTTGACATTAAGAGTCTTTAAAGAAAGCTTTAATAATACAAACGAGCGTCTTTCTTACCTTAACTATTCTAATAAGTTCATTAATAATACTACTGACCATACATTAGAAATGGAGCACTCCTATTCTTTAGGAAACCGCAAATACCAAATACTTCAGTGGTCACGTGACAAATTAAGCAGAATACAAAATGATAAAAACTATTATGCATGTGTTGATACAAGCATTGGAAAGGATGTTTATACATTCTTCTTTACATCTTCTATCCCCTTCTCCGAGTATGGCGGATATATGTTCATTCCCGATTCTTTAACCGTATTTGCCCCCACTATGCAGAAGGAATTCGCATATAACAAGGGCTATAAGGGAACAGACATTTCAAGGCTTAATGACACCGCAAAGGAAACATATCTCAACTTATTCTCCGAGGATGCAGATTTTAAGATGGGAATGTTCCCCCCCGACAGGTTTGGCGGTTACAATCGAATGGAGCAAATCGAGCAGGAAATCGGATATAAGTTTTGTGCATTTTTGGTATATACAGAATTTCTTGATATAGAAGATTCAAACTACCTTGAATATGAAACAAGAGTAAATCAATACATTTCCGCAGTCGAAGGTAACTTAAGATATGCACGTCAGTCAGGAAAAGCAATAGAATTGACACTCCAGACCCCGCTTTCAAGAAAGAATAATTCATCAAATATGGTGTATGAAATTCTTGACGGTGAATATGACATTTTTATAGATGCCTATGCACGCCTTATTGCAAGGTATCCCGATGTAACTGTCCTTTTCAGACCATTTAATGAAATGAATGGTGACTGGTGCAATTACTCCGCATTCCACACCTCACGTGATCCGCAGATTTATGTAGAATTATATAAATATCTCTATAAGAAATTTGAGGAGGCAGGCTCTAATAATACGCTTTGGGTATGGAATCCAAATGAACGCAGTTTCCCCAACTATCAATGGAACAACGAAGCGTTGTACTATCCCGGAGATGAGTATGTAGACATATATGGTATAACAGGCTACAATACAGGCACCTACTATGCAGGTGAAACCTGGAGAAGCTTTGACGAGATTTATACACCTATCTATAAAAGAGCACTCCG
>JAZLEL010000078.1:0-22567 GCA_045615265.1 Clostridia bacterium
CCATAGATAAGCAAAGTGAATTTTGTCACAGGCTTGTCCTGCACGGAAGAGCGTTTTGCACTGCACGAAACCCAAAATGCAAAGATTGTCCCGCTGCTTCTGTATGTAAAAAAGTTGGGGTTTAGTTAAAAACATATTGAAAAGTCATGCAGAGTGTTATATAATATATATTAGGATTTTAGGAATTATTCAAAAAACTGTCTGTGCCCAAATTTGGGCAGAATGGAGAATTTTTATGAGTAAGAATAAAGGTACAAACAAAGCTGATTTTGAGCAAAGGGCTGCAAGCTCGCGTACTTATATTATGGATGAAGATTTTTATCACGGTTCCCCTGAATTTGATGGCTTCTCTAACAGACGTGAAATGATATATGCATCCATTCAAAACTATTTTGGGAACAGCAAAACGATGCTTCTAAGCTCACTGCATCATCTCAATTCCCCCGCAACTATCATCGTTATCATTTTGCTGATTGCAATCTATATACTTCTGGGCGTTGCAGGAACTGTGCAGTTTTCCTTTTACAGTAAGGAAGTTGTCCAATACATAACAACCAATCTTGATATTATTGTAAATGCACTGCTTGGATTTTTCTACGGTCCTGTTACCTGCGCTATCAGTGTTACACTCTCTTGCATTGTACGTATGATTGCCAGTCGACAAGGTTTCTTTATAGGCTATGTTATAACCGCAGCGGTTGCAGGGTTTTTACATGGTTGGATTCTGTACAGACATAAAACTATGTGGTTCGGTACACGTTTCCGCTCATTCTTTACAGATTTGTTGGCAAAAGCCTTTTTGACAAGATTTGTCGTATCAGCAGTAGTAAATATCTTTATGAAGGCTATTATATATAAGATTTTCATTGGCTATCCTATATATGAGTTTATTTTGCACTATTCTAAATCAGAAGTTGAGCTTGCATCCTTCTCTCAATTTTTGCAGGTATTCACAGTAAGTTTAGCTTTTGATACATTGGTTATATTCATTGGTTTGGTTGTTGTTAATTTTATTGCATCAAAAGCATTCACGCTTCAGCATACCCAGCCATCACTTATTATTGATGAAAACGGTACTATTATAAATATGGAAGAAGAAATGATGGAAGATTAATATTCTATATTTAGATCACGTGTGTTTGGAGGGGTTATTTTGGATTACAATTTTGAAGAAAAAGCAGATGTAAAACTCATTACACTGTTCATTATTGACAGCTTTAAAATGCCTGTTCCTAACTCCTTTATAGTTGACACACTTGCACTGGAGCCTTTTATCAACTATTTTGATTTGCAGCAGCATATGGGAGAATTAGAAGAGGAAGAGCTTGTAACCTATTATATCGAGGACAACGCAAGATATTACAGTTTGACACAGAAAGGCTCTCAGACCCTGGGATTCTTTTCATCGCGAATACCCAAAACCGTTCGTGAAAGGCTTCTGCGTACAATCAAGGTTAAAATCAAGGATTTAAGAAACGCACTCAGCATAAAGGCAGAGTATAAAAAGGTAAATGATATAGAATACAGTGTTTCTCTGGGAATATCGGAAGGAAACTTTGATATGTTTAATATTTCCATCTCGGTAAATGAGGAGCTTCTGGCAAAAAAAATGTGTGCAGCATTTAAAAACGATCCCCAGACGATTTATTCAGAATTCTTATCAGTGCTTACTAAAAATATATAATTTAAAATTATTAGCCTCAGCAAACATAAATTTGCTGAGGCTTTTATTTTATATACACATAAGCAACATAACCCTCAGGTTATGTTGCTTATGTGTACAGCATTATTTGTTATACGAAACTTTATTTCATAATCACCATAATGCATCCCATACTCCTCCCCGTCTTTCTTATATGACGGTGTGGGATCATGTTCAAGAATCTTTATAATTTCATCTTGTCTGTGTTTTGGTATCAAAAAAAAGTCTTCGCAGTCTATCAAAACCTCCCGCTTTCTTTCGGGCAAACCCTTGGTAAAGCCACCAGTTGCCTGAGGGTGGGAGTCTGTATAGGAAAGGTACGGCTTAATATCATATATTTCTGTCCCGTCCATTAAATCGGCACCCCTGACATAGATTACAGGTCCGTCTTCCTTTGTAAACTCTATTTTTTCAAGTTTTACCGAAGAAAGACCAATAGGATTAGGACGAAAGGGAGAACGTGTTGCGAAAACACCCATACGTTTGTTACCGCCTAAAAGAGGTGGTCTTACTGTCGGGGACCATTTCTTCCTCTCTGTTTTCGAGAATCTCCATAAAATCCATATATGGGAAAAATCCTCCAGTCCACGGAAGGCTTCAGCTACACGATACTCTTTTTCAAAGACTATCCTCCCCTGTACTTCCTCAATGAGTCCGCTTTGACGCGGGATACCGAATTTTTCCTTAAAATCGGTTTGTATATGTGCGATAACCTTCATACTATCAGATATCTGCACAGACAGTCTTTGCAAGTGCTTTTACCTTATCTTGTGCTTCTTCTTTAGTTTTTGCACAAACGCCAAAGTAAAATTTGATTTTCGGCTCCGTACCAGAGGGACGAACTGCAACCCAGCTTCCATCCTTAAGGAAATACTTAAGAACATCACTCTTAGGAAGAGATCCCACGCCTTTGGAGTAGTCCAGAGTTTTTTCTACTTCAAGAGGAAGTCCTTCTTCCCTGAACTTTTTCATAATAGCCTTAATCTGTGCTACACCTTCAATCCCTGCAAGGGTTTTGGTTTCAACGTATTCAAGGTAGTAGCCGTATTTTTCGTACAATCCCACAAGGCCGTCATAGAGAGTCTTTCCTTGTGATTTAAGGTCCGCCGCAAGCTCTGTAATAAGCATAGATGCAACAACGGCATCCTTGTCACGTGCATAGCTGCCTTTAAGATATCCGTAGCTTTCTTCAAATCCGAAAACGTATTTATCAAATTTCCCCTCGGCTTCAAATTCTTTTATTTTTTCTCCAATAAACTTAAATCCTGTAAGAACGTCTATTGTTTCAATATTGTAGCTGTCTGCAATAGCACGTACCATTTCAGTAGAAACAATTGACTTTATAACTGCACCCTCTTTTGGAAGTGTACCGAGATTTTTTCTGGTTCTTAAAATAAATTCGCAAAGGAGAGCGCCTATCTGATTTCCGTTAAGGACTGTGTATGAGCCATCGTCCAGTCTTACAACAACGCCTATTCTGTCACTGTCAGGGTCTGTGCCGAATACGATATCTGCGTTCTGCTGCTTTGCGTATTCAATAGCAATTGTAAACGCTTCTGCATTTTCGGGATTAGGACTTTTAACCGTGGGGAAATCACCGTCAGGCTGCTCCTGCTCGGGAACAACGAAAACATTTTTTACGCCGATTTCAGCTAAGACACGTCTTACAAGCTTGTTTCCGCTGCCATGAATTGGGGTATATACAACCTTGAAATCTTCGGGGATTTTTATATTAAGAGATTGTGCCTTAACTGCATCGATATAAGCACGGTCAACATCTTGACCGATAGATATGTAATGGGGGTTTTCGCTGATTTTTATATCATCGAATATATCGGTCTTATTAATATAGCCTGTTATAATATCCGCATCCTCAGGAGGAAGCTGACTGCCATCCTCGCCATAAACCTTGTAGCCGTTATATTCTTTCGGATTGTGGCTTGCTGTAACCACTATGCCACGTGCACACTTAAGGTAGCGAAGTGCAAACGAAAGTTCCGGAGTGGGGCGAAGTGATTCAAAAAGATAAGTTTTTATACCATTACCGGAAAGCACCTTTGCACATTCCATAGCAAAAAGTGCAGAATTGTTTCTGGAATCGTAGGCGATTACAACACCTTTTTCCAAGGTTTCTGCTCCTTTATCCTTCATTTCAAGGCAAAGTCCCTGTGTTGCTCTTCTTACGGTATAGATATTCATTCGGTTAATACCTGCACCCATGATACCACGCATACCGGCTGTACCAAATTCCAGCTCTTTATAAAATCTGTCCTCTATTTCTTTTTCATCAATACCTGAAAGCTCTTCTTTCACCTCTTGCGAAACTTTTTCTGATGCGAGCCATCTTTCATATTCTGCTTTATAATCCATAGTACACCCCTTAACTCTTATGATATATACAATTTTATCATATAGTCTTCCCTATTACAAGATATTTTTGTCGGTGTGCCAAAAAGAGATAGATTAACTTATTTTTATACAAATATACAGAAAAATCCCGCAGCACTTGCTGGGGGATTTTTCCATTGTTAAGATTAGTTAAAGCGGAAGTTGTTGTTTTCAGAATTCTTCTTTTCATTCTGATTTTTGTTCTGGTTCTGGTTCTGATTCTGGTTCTGGTTCTGGTTCTGGTTCTGATTCTGGTTCTGGTTTTTCTGTTCTGACATATCTATCGCTCCTTTCAATTGTCGAGAGTTTTGCTCTCTTGTGCTATTATGCTCAACATCGGGAAAAATATGTATATGTCCTTTTATTTTTATATTGTTTTTAATCTGCTGTTCTTCCGTATTTGTCCTGTTCGGGGATTTTTATTCCTTTTCTTTTAAGAGCAAACTGTGCTTTTTCCTTAAGGAGATTTCCTGTTTCTTCAATATCATAGGTAAAATTAACCAATAATTTGTTATTTATATCTACTGCACCGTATTTCCCATCTTTTTTAACTATTGCATATGTGCCGTTGCCCTGAACATACCCATATGCGGCATCGTTTTCGTACTCAATCGGGATTTTTATATTTCCTTCCAAATCGATAAATCCCATTTTATCTCCTATATCTACTCTTATATATCCTGATTTTTCAATCCCTATCTTTTCATACTTACTGTTTATAACAACAGTCCGTGTTTCTTCCTCCCATTTTACATCGAGGAAAAACGCTTCTGCAATAGCCCTTAACGGCACCATAGTCCTGTCCCCCTCTATAACTGCGGGAACATCAAGAGGGATTGTCAGTAAAACAGGGTCGGGCGACACATTTATTTTTTTCAAAACATATTTTCCTATCGTAACATTAATCTCTGTTGCCCCATTATTAATAGTTGCTGTCTTTGTCTGTTCGTCCCACACCACATTGCATTTAAGGGCTTCACCAACAGCTCTTACAGGGATTAAAATTCTGTCTTCCTGAAAAATGGGTTTCTGGTCCATCACCACATAATTTCCGTTTACCTTGACTTTGGCATCATCCTGTGCGTATGCCAAAGCTGAGGTTAGCGTGATGGAAAATAACGTTATAAATATTATCTTTATAATGTTTTTCATAGTTTTATCTCCTGTTTTTCAAAAAGTGAGGTTCACTTTTTTCTACAAGTTCAAACCTTTTAACCTCTTTTGAGTCTACGATGATTTTTTCATCCCACATTGAGTAAGGTCTTACCCACAGTTCTTTTTCGCCATATAGAGCACGATACAAAGCCATCTTCTCCAATGTTTCGGAATGATTTACTATATCGATAAGCTCGTAATAGTTTCCTTTGTAATGCCTGTAAATTCCCTTCTGGAACAAGTGCACCGCCGCCTTTATTTTAATGCTTTTTCTTTCCATTTTCCTCTTGCATAGAAAATTGATGTGATTACCGCACCCACAATCCAGCATGATACAAGTGAAATCTGGATACATTCCTTTATACCCAGAGGAAGCTCGGGAGTTCTTGTAAGGTAAGAAATTCCATATGCCAACGGAACTCTTATAATAACGGTTGTAATAAGCGAAATCCACATAGGTGTCATTGTATCGCCTGCACCACGCATAACACCCGAAAGGCTCTGCGTAACCGCCATAGCTATATATCCCGCCGCTAGAATCTTCATAAGATAATAGCTCATATTTACAAGCTCATCCGTTTCAGTGAACACGCCCATAAGTCCCTTACCAAAGAGAAGAATTGCACATGTTATAACAGTTGAACAACCAACTGCAATGAGAGTTCCCTGCTTTGCACCCTTTGAAACACGGTCGTAAAGTCCTGCACCAACATTCTGCCCTGCAAAGGTACTCATCGCTGCACCAAAGGACAAATTAGGCATCATTGCAAATCCGTCCACACGCATAATAACTACGTTTGCTGCGATAAAAAGCTCCCCAAACTGATTTGTAAGGGACTGCACAATAATCATTGCAGATGCCATAATCGCCTGAGTTATACCTGACGGAAGTCCCAGTCTTACAAGAGTGCGCACATATGCCGCACGTGGCTTTAAATATTTGATACCAAAGTCGAAGGATTCACGCATTTTTGAAATCTTTCTAAGACACAGCAGAGATGATATCACCTGTGCAATAACTGTTGCAAGTGCAACACCGGGAACGCCCATACCAAGGCTTGCAACAAAATATATATCCAGAAGAATATTAATAACAGTTGCTACAAGCAGATACAAAAGAGAGGAGAATGAATCCCCCATACCTCTTATAATGCTGCCGAGAATATTATAATATGCCATTCCGCCTATTCCTACAAGTGAAATAGTAAGATAATCTGCACACCATTCAAAAATTGACTCAGGCGTGTTAAGGAGTGTAAGCACAGGCCGTATAACAGGAATTGCAACCAGTATCAATGCGACACAGGAAATTGCCGTTACAGAAATACAGGTACCTATTGCATACGAAAGCTTCTCACGGTTTTTTGCACCGAAATACTGTGCAACCATAATGTTTGCTCCTACTGAGATGCCGATAAAAAGTACCAAAAGCATATTAAGTATCGGGAGTGTACTTCCAACCGCTGCAAGTGCGTTATCTCCCACATATCTTCCTACTACAATACTGTCCACTGTACTGTAAAGCTGTTGCGCAATATTTCCGATAAGCATGGGAAGCGTAAACATTACAATACTTTTCCATGGCGTTCCTATTGTCATATCAGTTGGTGCAAATATTTTCTTTAGCATACTTTTTCTACCTCGAAACACAAATTTTACCAATCTATTATAGTATATATTTGTTTATATATCAACACTGTTAACAAAAATTTTATTCATTCTCTTTTTTTCTCGCATACGCAAGCACAAAAGCAAGTGCATCTTCCTTCTTTACCCCTGAAAGTCTTAGTTTATGAGCATAATCAAGTAAGTCCGAAAACTTCTTGTTCGGTTTTATACCCGCATCCATAAGCTCCTGACCTGTAACATAGGGCCGTTCCATATATTCTTTGAATATGTCAAGCCGTTTTCTTAAAAACACCTCTGTTTCTTTGTATGGTTGCACAGGCAATTTTCCCTGACTGTCGCATAAGGCAAGTAATATCAAATCATTGGGGGATTTTGCACAGTCAAACATTTTGTTACTCGCTTTAACAGATGAATTGTCCCTTGCGATAACATTGGGTTTCATATGAAGCTTTGTCATATTCAAGACATATGACAAAAGGGCATTTTCACTTGTAAGTCTTTTAAGAAAGCTTTTTACAATAGGAATCCCCTGCATTTCGTGGTCATATGCATGGTATTCGCCGCCCGTAAACCTGGTCGCAGTGATTTTCCCGAAATCGTGTACAAGTGCGGAAATCATAAAATAGAGAGGCTCTTCGGCATATTCTCGTCTTTTTGCTGCCTCATCAAGCACCATCATTGTATGTGTCCAGACATCGCCCTCTTTGTGATATTTTGAGTGCTGCAAAACACCTATAAGCTGCTCCAGCTCCCTAAACCAGACTGACAGCTGATTCATCTTTCTGAGATTTTCAAAAAATAATGAGGGTTTTTCTGCCTTAAGCAATGCTTTTTTCATTTCGTCAAAAGCCCTCTCTCTGGAGAGGGTGCTAAGGTCAATATCCTTACAAATCTTTACCGTTTCGGGTGCTATTTTAAAATTAAACCTTGCAGCAAACTGAGCAGCCCTTAAAACACGCAAGGGGTCCTCCCCAAAAGCATCATCACTTACATGGCGGAGTATTTTATTCTTTAAATCCTGTTCTCCGCCGAAGTGGTCAATTATTTCTCCCGTCAATATATTCTGCATAATTGCATTAACGTTAAATTCACGACGCATCGCAGCCTTTTTTGTGCCTATAAAGGGGTCTAAGTCTATTTTAAAATCACGGTGTCCCTTACCTGATAAGGTTTCCTTTCTGGGGATTGCAATATCAAGATTGTAACCGCAAATGCCGTAGACGCCGAAGCTTTTTCCTTTTTCAATGCGTTTTCCAATGCTGTCTATTATATTTTCGAGCACATCAGGCATAATGTTATGCACTTCAATATCGATGTCCTTATTTTTTATGCCCATAAGCCTGTCACGGACAAACCCTCCGACATAGTATGCCTGTCCGCCTTGCTTAGATACTGATAGTGCCAGCTTTTCTGTAGCTTTTATTGTTTCCTCATGCGACATAACGGTTTCACCCCCTTCGTTTAATTATACCACTAAAGCCATAAATAATCAATGATTGGCAATATTTATTTGTTTTATTGTTGAAATATTTCCTTTTTTGAATTATAATGGATGTATGAACTCTTCAAGGAGGTAGCTATGAAGAAAATCACACTTTCAGACATCGCACAGAAAACAGGTTTTTCTGTCAATACAGTGTCACACGCATTAAAGGACAAAAGCGATATCTCAAAAGAAACGAAAAAATACATTAACGATACTGCTATTGCCATGGGATATATTCCCAACATATCTGCCGGTGTTCTCCGTGGAGGCAAGACGATGAGTGTCGCAATCATTATGGACAACTCTGCCGCCCCTTATTATGCGGAAGCAATCAAGGAAGCCGAGAGATTTTTACAGAGAAAGGGATACAGTCTTCTTTTGATGAATACTTACGGCGATGAAGAACTGGAACGCAGTGCAATTATCCGTGCCCTTAGTCAGAATGTTGACGGCATCATCTTAGCTCCTGTTCAAAAGACAGATTCTAATATTGATTTCCTGGAGAAAAACGGCACTCCCTACATATTGTTTGGCAGAAAGGATAAAAATTCCGCCTACGTAGCACCTGACTATGAAAAATGCGGTTATCAGGCAGCAAAGCATCTTGCAGACCTCGGCCATAGCAAGATACTCTTTATAAATACCCCCGGTTATGCTGACGACTCCCTTTCAGGAATAAAAAAAGCGTTTAAGGAAGCTTCGCTAAGTCTTGATGGTCTTTTCGTAAAAACCTTGGGTATTTCTGATGATATTGAGGAAATAGTTCCTGAAAGACCCGACTTCTCCGCAGTTATATGCTTTGATGACGCCATAGCGGCAAAGGTTTACCGCCGCCTTAGTATTATGGGGAGAAATATTCCTGAGGATATTTCTCTAATAAGCTTTGGAAGTATTTCAGATTATTCTGTAATACCGATTACCTCGGTTGGTGTAGCTCCTTCCCAGCTTGCTATTGAAGCAGCATCTTCCCTTTTAGATATGATCAATAAAAACGAACCGCCATTCCAAACAATTCTCCCTGTAAAGCTGTTTTTGGGAGAGACCACAAAAGAAGTTTCTTCCCGATTCAGAGCACAGTCAAAACGGGTTCTTAGTGATTATTTACTGTAATTTCTCATTAAGGAAAAAGCTTTGGTATAAATTACATTTTTACCGAAGCTTTTTCCTCTTGAATTTTGTCATATTATGTGATAAAATGTAAATAATTGGAGGGTCTGTTATATGAGACATAAAGAAGGAAGAAGAATAAGGGGCGGAATACCAATGGATGCGGTATCTCCGTTTATTATGCCGAACAGAGCAGGTGCATCCAACAGTTTTTCAGCATCAGTAGATATTGAAAAATGCGAACAATTAATTTGCCGCAAGCGAGCCGAGGGTTTGGATAACCTTGGTATAATACATATATTTATGGCTGCGTATGTTAGAGTTATTTCCCAGCTTCCCGGAATTAACAGATATATAAGAGGGCAAAGACTTTACGCACGCAACGGTATAGAAATTTGTATGGCAATAAAAAAACAGTTGCGGTTAAATGCCCCCGAAACCGTTTTAAAAATCAATGCCACACCTAACGATACATTAGAGTCAATCTATCGCCAGCTTGATAGTGAGATCAAGAAAAATAAGGAAGATGGCGACCATAACAATATGGACACCGCTGCAAGAGTGCTGGTAAGCTTACCCGGAGTTTTATTGAAGCTTACAGTTGGTTTTTTAAAGGTCCTTGATTATTTTGGTTGGCTTCCCCGTTTTCTTACCAAGTTAAGTCCGTTCCATGGGTCCATGTTTATAACAAATATGGGTTCTTTGGGAATGCCACCGATTTTCCACCATTTGTACGATTTCGGAAATCTCCCCGTTTTCATTGCAATGGGAGCTAAGCGTACCGAATACTTCATAAACAGGCAAGGCGAAACACAAAAAAGGCGTGTCATAGATTTTACAATAGTATGTGATGAAAGAATTTGTGACGGACACTATTATGCATCTGCTTTTAAAAAGCTGAAGCATATTTTAACAAATCCTGAACAGCTTCTCGCTCCTCCTGACGAGGTTGTTGATGATATAGCATAAAAAGGTTTTGTCATATATAAAAGGTTTGCAGTAATTACTGCAAACCTTTTTAAATAGCATCGTTAAAATCTGAATTGGTATTTTCATCTTCCTCTGTCTTAGGTTTATTATCCTCCATAGGGAGTATAACAAGCTTCTTTATTACATTGTTTGTGATAAAAATCTGTGTGAAGGTGATTACAGAGAAATAGAGGAATATTATAACAAGGGCTCCTAGAAGGAAATTCCACGCCATAATATAGAAGGCAACGTACATAAGAGCCAGAACAACCGCTGCCGAAAGAATATTTTGTTTCATTCCACCTAACGTAAGTATAAGTGCGTTCTTATATATATGCTTAAACTTTACTTCAAAGCCCGACACCAGCATATATGTATACTTTTGCATCAGCATAAAAACTGCTGCAAAAACTATCAGTACAGTCCTCATAATATATGCCAGGGTTCCTTTCATCATAAATGTATAAAAGAGGAATCCATACATAAAGAGAAAAACCATCAGCACATTTACAAGGTAAATTCCTATTCCCTGTTTAAAGTTTTTCTTTATGTTTTCAATAAAGTCGGACCATACCCAAGAATGAGTATCATTTACATATTTTCTCAGTACATAGTTCATCCCCACAGATGCAGGACCACTGCCCGTTATCTGAAGCACGATAATTGTTATAATTGTCAAAAGGAGACTTGTTGCATACGCAAGCTCATCTTTTATTTCAAAATTTGAGAGTGCTACGAGATTCCCCAAAAAGTATTCTGCTATAAAAAATGATACTATAATTGCAGGGAAAGATGCTATTATATAGAAAATATTCATCGCCATAATTTTCCATATTCTTCTTAAGAATATGTCAAAATATAGTGCAACCCCTGTTTTTGCCGGCTCATCCTTGCTTATGCCTCTACCCGGTTTTGAATAATCAAATAAACCGAAAAAACCCGCCATTTTTATTTCTCCTTTGTTAATTTATCGTAATTAGTTTAAGAATTTTCACTGTCATAAATGCTTATCGACATTAATTAACCATTAAGTCTTTTCAAAAGCTCTGACTGCTGTGATTCGTATCCCGGTTTTCCCAGAAGTGCAAACATATTCTTCTTATAATCCTCAACTCCGGGCTGGTCAAAGGGATTCACTCCCAATACGTAGCCGCTGATACCACAAGCCTTTTCAAAGAAGTATATGAGATTACCAAGACAGTATTCATCCATTCTTTCAGCACGAAGGATAAGATTTGGAACATCACCGTCTGTATGTGCAAGAAGCGTACCGTTAAATGCCTGCTCATTGACATAGCTTACTGTTTTTCCTGCAAGGAAATTAAGTCCATCAACATTATCACTATCTTCTTTGATTACAATGTCTTTTCGTGCATTGTCAAAGAATATTACAGTTTCAAACATCATACGAAGTCCCTGCTGAATGTACTGTCCCATAGAATGAAGGTCTGCCGAGAAATCAACTGCCGCGGGGAAAATACCCTTATGCTCTTTACCCTCACTCTCGCCGAAAAGCTGCTTCCACCACTCTGCAAAGTAGTGAACCTGAGGCTCGTAGTTTACCATAATTTCAATATTCTTTCCCTTGCGGTAAAGAGCATTCCTTGCCGCAACGTATTTATAGCAATCATTTTCTTCAAGGTTGGGACTCGCATACTCAACCATAGCATCATATGCGCCCTTCATAAGCATATCGATATCTGCACCGCTTGCCGCAATGGGAAGAAGACCAACTGCAGTAAGCACACTGTAACGACCGCCTACATTATCAGGAACAACAAAGGTTTCATAACCTTCCTCGTCAGCGAGGTTTTTAAGCGCTCCCTTTGCCTTATCTGTTGTGGCAAAAATTCTTTCCCTTGCACCTTCCTTGCCATATTTCTCAATGAGCATTTCACGGAAAACACGGAAAGCGATAGCCGGCTCTGTCGTTGTGCCGCTCTTGGAAATAATATTTACGGAAAAATCCATATCCTTAACTGTTTCAATAAGGTCTGCAAGGTAAGATGAGCTTATCGAATTACCTGCAAAGAAAATCTGCACACCCTTCTTATTAAGGTTGGGGAAGCTGCTATGAAGCATTTCCACAGCCATTCTTGCGCCGAGATAGCTTCCTCCTATACCGATAACAATAAGTGCCTGAGAATTTCCCTTAATCTTCTCTGCCGCCATTTTAATACGCGCAAACTCTTCCTTATCATAATTCTCCGGAAGATTTACCCAACCTAAAAAGTCGTTTCCTCTACCAGTTCCGTTGTGGAGGGTATCGTGCGCTGCCTTAACAGCACCGGTAAGAGCAGTAATTTCTTCTTTCGAAATAAATTTTTCTGCTTTTGTGTAATCAAACCTTATTTTTGTCATTTTCAAATCCTCCTTATTTTTCAAAACCGTTTGGGTTTTTACTTTGCCAGTTCCATGCATCACTGCACATTTCGTCAATTCCCCTCTCGGCTACCCAGCCGAGTTCCTCTTTTGCTTTTGTTGCATCTGCATAGCAAATTGCAACATCACCTTTGCGAGGCTCTGTTATAACATAGGGAAGAACCTTTCCGCAAGCTTTTGAAAACGCCTCAATAATTTCAAGTACACTGTAACCACGCCCTGTTCCTAAGTTATAGATATGTACTCCCGGAACGTTTCCTTTATTTTCCACCGCCTTTACGTGGCCGACAGCAAGATCCACAACGTGAATATAATCACGTACTCCCGTGCCGTCGCAAGTAGGGTAACAATTGCCAAATACATTTATTTTTTCAAGTTTTCCGACAGCAACCTGTGAAACATAAGGCAGAAGATTGTTGGGAACGCCCTTAGGATTCTCACCTATACATCCGCTTTCGTGTGCACCAATTGGGTTAAAGTAGCGAAGCAGCACCACGCTAAAACGATTATCCGCTTCATATACATCGCTCAAAACACGTTCCAGCATAAGCTTTGTAGCCCCGTATGGGTTTGTTGTAGAAAGAGGAAAATCCTCCTTAATCGGAACCTTTTCAGGGTTACCGTAAACTGTTGCCGAAGATGAGAATACAATATTAAACACATTATGCTCACGCATAACACGAAGAAGGTTAAATGTTCCGGTCATATTATTATGGTAATATTCAAGCGGTTTCAGTGAAGACTCCCCTACCGCTTTAAGACCTGCAAAATGAATAACTGCCTGAAATTCATTTTCATCAAAAATTCTTGTCAGACCGTCATAATCAAGTATATCACATTTGTAGAATAAAAAATCCTTCCCTGTTATTTTCTTTACGGCATCAATTGCCTTTTCACTTGAATTGGAGAGGTTATCAAGTACAACTATTTCGTAACCCACCTTAAGTAGCTCTACGCAGGTATGACTGCCAATATATCCTGCACCGCCAGTAACAAGGATTTTCATATTTATTCCTCCGAATTAAATACTTATATTATTTTTATTTTATACCAATACAAAAGTTATGTCAAGCAAAACAGGATGGGGTTTTTGTCTTTTGAAATCATATTTTATACAAAATGTGCAAATAGGAATTTTGCTATTTGTGTGAATTTACATATTTTTTATACGTTTAAAATAATTTCGACATAATTTTCACAAAAATTTATCATCTCGACATTTTCTTGTCAGATGTTTGTAAACAAGTGTTTTTTCCGTTTATACAAATTATTTATGTAAACCTATTTTTAGGCTTAAATATGCCCTTTTGTTTTTCCACAAGTTTCAAAATATTTATTGCCAAAACCTGTTGAAACTGTTAATAACTATTGTTAATAACCTTATTTTCGGGGTTTAAATTGTTAAAAACTCAATTCTCAGTTGAAAATGGCATCTTTTTTTATGTAAACTTATGTTTACATAAAAAAAGAATAATTTATTAATTATTGAAACCTAAATTATTACAAATTTCGACTAAAAAAAACCGCCCATAATGGGCGGTTTATATATTATATGGAAATCAAAGTGCATCTATGTCATTTTGTGTTACAAGCTTTACACCGTTCTCCGTAAGAATCTTTGCGGCTTTTTCGTTATCTTCTACACGAAGAACAACATATGCGTGCTTTCCGGATATTGTGATGAATGCGTAGAGATATTCAACATTTATATCATTTACACTCATAAGCTCAAGCACTTCTGAAAGTCCGCCTGCAACGTCAGGGATTTCAACACCTATAACCTTTGTGACAGAAACAACACAGTCGTTTTTGCTAAGTGCTTCCTTTGCCTTTTCAACATCACTTACGATAAGACGCAGAATTCCAAATTCCTGAGTATCAGCCACGCTGAGGGCACGAATACTTACTCCTGCATCTGCTATATTCTTTGTGATTTTAGCAACTGTTCCTGCTTTATTTTCTACAAAAATTGATAACTGATTGATTGTCATTTTCCCCACTCCTTATTAATTATTATAAAGATTTCTTCTATCTATTACTCTCACTGCCTTACCTTCACTTCTCACGATTGACTTAGGCTCGACAATACGAACATCTGCGTATATGCCAATCATAGACTTGAGAGCTTCGTTAACTTCCTTCTCAATTTTTGAAAGCTCATTAACTTTATCAGAGAAAAGTTCAGGGGTCATCTCAACTCTTACTTCTATTGTATCGCTGGTTTTCTCACGGTCAACAATAATCTGATAGTTACTTGTGAGGCCTTTTTTAAGGAGAACCTCCTCAATCTGGGACGGGAATACATTAACGCCCTTAACAATGAGCATATCATCGCTTCTTCCCATAGGCTTTGCCATTTTAACGTGAGTTCTGCCGCAGGAGCATTTCTTTCTGGAAAGAACACAGATATCCTTTGTGCGGTAACGAATCATAGGGAATGCTTCCTTTGTGATACAGGTAAATACAAGCTCACCCTTTTCACCTTCAGGAAGAACCTCGCCCGTTTTGGGGTCGATAATTTCTGCAATGAAGTGGTCCTCATTTATATGCATACCACTCTGCTCGCTACACTCAAACGCAACACCGGGACCGCAGATTTCCGTAAGACCATAGATATCATAAGCCTTTATACCAAGTCTTTCCTCGATATCACGGCGCATTTCCTGTGTCCAGGCTTCTGCACCGAAAATACCTGCCTTTAATTTAATTTTGTCTTTAATACCCTTTTCCTCGATGCTCTCTGCAAGGTATTGTGCATATGAGGGGGTACAACAGATAATTGTAGATTCAAGGTCACACATAAACTGAAGCTGACGCTCTGTGTTTCCCGAGGACATTGGAAGAGTAAGACAGCCTGCTTTATGAGAGCCGCCGTTAAGACCAGGGCCGCCTGTAAAGAGTCCGTAGCCATAACAAACCTGACAAACATCATCTTTCGTTCCGCCTGCTGCAACAATTGCTCTTGCACAACAGTCTTCCCATAAATCAATATCGTGTTGGGTGTAGAATGCAACTACTCTCTTTCCTGTTGTGCCGCTTGTGGACTGAATTCGCACACACTCGGAAAGAGGCATCGACATAAGTCCGTAGGGATAGGCTTCTCTGAGGTCATCCTTTGCAAGGAAGGGAAGCTTGTGAAGGTCATCAACCGATGTAATATCATCGGGAGTTACGCCCTTTTCATCCATAAGCTTTTTATAGTATGCGTTGTTTTTATAAACGTGCTTAACAGTCTTTACAAGACGTTCACTCTGCATTGCACGAATTTCTTCATAAGAGGCAGTTTCAATATCTTTCTGATAATAATTTTGCATTTTTTTCATCCCTATCTTTTAATGGTTGTAGCCAAGTTCAAACGCTTTTTTGTTAAGCTCCACAAACTTGGGAGCAACGGTCTTTTCAATCGCCTGAATCCATTTATCGTAGCTGATATCAAAATATTTTGCAAGGCGTGCCATAAGAACTATATTAACTGCCTTAGAGCTGCCTGCTTCATTTGCAAGCGAAAGTGCGTCAAGTGCATCTACAAATGCACCCTTTTCCTCTATTTTATCAAGTGCTTCTGAGGGGTACTTAGTTGCACCGATGATTACGGGCATAGGGTCAATCTGCTGAGTGTTAACGATTATCTTTCCGTCTTTCTTAAGGCAGGAAAGCCAACGTGCAGCCTCAATCTTCTCAAAGGAAACGATAAAGTCTGCCTCACCCTCCTCTATAATGGGAGAGTAAACCTTTTCTCCGTAGCGAACGTATGTAACAACACTTCCGCCACGCTGGCTCATTCCGTGTACCTCAGAAACCTTTACATCGTAGCCCTCATCAACTAAGAGTCTTCCCAAAAGCTTACTTGCAAGGAGTGAGCCCTGTCCGCCTACGCCGACAATCATTATATTTTTTGTTTCCATTACTCCTGCACCTCGCTTTCTATTGCTCCAAAGGGACAAAGTCCGCTGCAAACTTCGCAACCTACACAAAGGGTCTTGTCGATTTCAGCTTTGCCGTCATGCATACTGATTGCAGGGCATCCAAAGCCCATACATTTCTTACAGCTCTTACATTTATCCTTATTAACCACAAGGGGTTTCTTAGGCTTAACATACTTAAGAAGCACGCAGGGGCGTCTGGAAATGATAACGGAGGGTTCGTCCGCTGAAAGCTCCTCCTTAAGAACTCTTTCACATTCCTTAAGGTCGTAGGGGTCAACAACAGTCACCCTCTTTATACCTACACTTCTGCAAAGAGTTTCAAGGTCAATTTTTGATGCGGGGTCCCCCTTTATATTATAACCTGTTGTGGGATTCTGCTGATGACCTGTCATACCTGTGATAGAATTATCGAGTATGATAACGGTTGAATTTGAGCCGTTGTATGCAATGTTGATAAGCCCTGTCACACCGCTATGCATAAAAGTGGAGTCCCCGATTACACAAACGCTCTTTTTCTCGCTATTCTCTCCACCTGCCATATTAAATCCGTGAAGTCCCGACACTGAAGCACCCATACAAAGAGTTGAATCAAGTGCAGTAAGAGGAGGCATTGCACCGAGGGTGTAACAACCAATGTCACCAAGAACAGTAATTTTGTTCTTTGCAAGAACGTAATACATTCCTCTGTGCGGACAGCCTGCACACATCATCGGAGGACGCATGGGGATTTCCATTTCAAGGTCATATACTTTTTTAGCATCCTTACCCATAGCTTCGGCGATGGTTTTCTGTGAAAATTCGCCTATGCAGCTGAAAAGGTCCTTACCAATTACATCAACACCGATTGTCCTGCAGTGTGTTTCGATAACTGCGTCAAGCTCTTCAATAACGTATACCTTATCCATTTTGGAAGCAAATTCCTTTATGGTTTTTACAGGAAGAGGATTTACAAGTCCAAGTTTATAAACGCTTACACTGTCACCAAGGGCTTCCTTTACGTACTGATAGCTTGCACCTGAAGTGATAACACCGATTTTTGAATCTGTATATTCTATGCGGTTAAATCCGCAATTTTCAGCGAATTCTGTAAGTTTTGCCGTTCTTTCCTCAACAAAGGGATGGCGTTTCTTTGCATTACCAGGCATCATAATATACTTTGCCGGATTTTTCTCGTAAGCCTTTACTCCTGCCTCAACTCTTTCCCCTGTTTCAACGATGCTCTGTGAATGAGCAATTCTTGTGCACATTCTGAAAAGCACGGGGGTGTCGTATTTTTCAGAAAGCTCAAATGCTTTCTTAGCAAACTCATATGATTCCTGTGAATCTGCAGGCTCAAGCATGGGAATTTTTGCAGCAATTGCATAATGACGGGAATCCTGTTCGTTCTGGGAAGAATGCATTCCCGGATCATCTGCAACGCAGATAACCATACCGCCGTTTACACCTGTGTAAGAGAGCGTGAAAAGCGGGTCGGCAGCAACATTAAGTCCAACGTGCTTCATTGCACAAGCAGTTCTTGCACCCTGAAGTGATGCACCGAAGGACACCTCGCAGGCTACCTTTTCATTGGGTGCCCATTCGCAATATATTTCATCATATTTCGCCGCAAATTCAGTTATTTCTGTGCTGGGTGTTCCGGGGTAGGAGCTTATTACATTACATCCTGCCTCGTAAAGACCGCGGGCAACTGCAGCATTACCGATAAGTAATTCTTTCATTTTATATCTTTCCTTTCGGGATTATTTCTCGTTTCTGAGGTCTAAAATTCGCTTAGCTTTACCTTGGAATCTTTCAAGCGTTTTCGGAGGCACAAGAGTAATCTTTGCCTGAAGTCCTAAAACGCTCTTGATTTTTTCCTGAATCATACGGATAAGCTTTTCAAGCTCGCCATAGTTTTCAAGTACACTTGCATCAAGAAGTTCGACTTTGATTTCAAGAGTATCCTTGAAGTTTCCTTCACGGCGCACCACAAGCTGATAATGGGGACCGATTTTGTCAATATTGATAAGAACGCTCTCAATCTGTGTGGGGAATACGTTAACGCCCTTAATAATAAGCATATCGTCTGTTCTTCCCTTTGTCTTAGACATTCTCACATGAGTTCTTCCACACTTACAAGGCTCGTAATCAAGAGTAGTAATATCGCGTGTCCTGTAACGAAGAACAGGCATACCCTGTTTAGTAAGCGTTGTAACGATTAGCTCGCCTGTTTCGCCCTGACCAAGTCTTTTTCCTGTATCGGGGTCAACAATTTCGGGGAGGAAGTGGTCTTCGGCGAAGTGCATCCCGTTACGCTCAAAACAGTCACCGCTTACGCCGGGTCCGCCAAGCTCTGTCATACCATAGTTATCAGAAACGTATATACCGAGGTTTTTCTCGATAGTTTCACGCATTTCGGGAGTGCAAGGCTCACTGCCCAATATACCGAGCTTAAGGTTATATGCATCAAGAGGATATTCTCCCTCTTTAACAGCCTCGCTAAGATAGAGTGCATATGACGGGGTTGCTACAAGTCCTGTTACGCCCAAATCACGCATCATCATAAGCTGCTTTTCGGTATTTCCTGAAGACATGGGAATAACCATTGCACCAAGCTTTTCAAGTCCGTAATGAAGACCGAGCGCACCTGTGAAAAGTCCGTAACCGAAAGAAATCTGAATAATGTCATCACTTGTTACTCCGCCTGCTGCACATACACGTGCAACGCAGTCACTCCACACGTCAATATCCTGCTTTGTATATACCCCGACAGTGGGTTTTCCGGTAGTACCGCTTGATGCGTGAACACGCACAATATCCTTGTGAGGTACTGCAACCATACCAAAGGGATAATTATCACGGAATTCTGCCTTCTCAGTAAATGGAATGTACTCAATATCAGAAAGCTGTTTTATTTTGCTTCCGTCACCCACTCCAGCTTTATCCAGCTTGTCGTGATAAAACTTGGTGTTATTGTAGCAGTATGCCACAATATTCTTAAGACGCTCCAGCTGAAGTGCCTCAAGCTCCTTTCGGGGCATAGTTTCTATATCTTTCTGGAAAAAGTTCATTTAAGAATCCTTCCTTTCGTAATTATACAATTTAACAGGATATATTGTACCATACTTTTTTGGGTTTTCATAGTGTTTTTTTATTATTTTTTAGAGGTTTTTGTAATGAAAAACGCCTTAAACAATAAAAAGAGAATGTTTTTCAAAACATTCTCTCAGCTTTTCTGGGGCAGTCTTTTTCAGGGCATTCATCGCATTCCTCTCCTCCGTACTCAGGAAAGCAACAAATCATATAATCACATTCATCGCACAGGCAAATAATCTCCCCATTTTTATCAATGTGCGTTCCATTACCTAAACAATCTTTCCCTTCGTTACCTGGAAATAATACTATTTCATTTTCATCTAGTATCATAATATTCACCTTTCAGTTTTTTTATAGCCTAATAGTATCATATATAGCCTATCTCGTCAATATAAAAAGTCTATAATTAGCCTATACTTATTTTGAGGTGAGTTTATGAATACCTATAATGCTGTAAAAAACAGAATACTATCCCTATGCGAAGAAAGAAACCTTACAATCAACAAGCTGGCGACAGAATCTGGAATATCAGCATCAACTCTAAAAAATATACTTTACGGAAAAAGCAAAAACCCCGGCATTGTAACAATCAAAATGCTTTGTGATGGTTTTGGGATTTCTATTATAGAATTTTTTGATGTTACTGAGTTTAGAGAACTAGAGCAGGAAATAAAATAGGTTTTTCTTAGGGGTGATCTTATGCGATTAAAAGAAATTCGTACAAAAAGCGGAATATCCCAATTAAAACTGGCTATGGATTTAAATATGAATCAAAACACCATAAGCAGATATGAGAACGGAGAACGTCAAGCAGGCTATAATGAGCTTATTGCACTTGCCGATTATTTTGATGTTTCTATTGATTATCTACTTGAAAGAACTGACAATCCAAAAGTCAACAGGTAATTATTTTCAACTGAAAAAGGCTTCTATAACGATGCTGCAGCATCGTCATAGAAGCCTTTTTAATTGTTAATTATTAGTCAACAAGCTTGATGATAGCCATGGGAGCGTTGTCACCACGACGTACGCCTGTCTTAATAATCTGTGTGTAACCGCCGTTACGTTCTGCGTATTTGGGAGCAAGCTCCTCGAATACCTTCTTAACAACATCTTCTTTTGTGATGAAGCTAAGAGCCTGTCTTCTTGCATGAAGATCTGCACGCTTTCCGAGAGTAATCATATTCTCAGCAAGGGGACGAACTTCCTTTGCACGAGTTACAGTTGTTTCGATTTTGCCGTTTTCCAAAAGAGCAGTTACCATACCGCGGAGCATTGCAATTCTCTGGTCGGTAGGACGACCGAGTTTTTTTGTTCCTGCCATTTAGGTTTCCTCCTTCAAAACTTCTGATAAGTCAATTTGTGAATCAGTCTTCATCGGGTGCAAATGTGAGCTTGAGCTCCTTAAGCTTGCCGATAACTTCGTCAAGAGATTTGCGTCCCAGATTTCTTACCTTCATCATTTCTTCTTCCTTACGGAGAGTAAGGTCTTCAACAGTGTTGATGCCTGCTCTCTTAAGGCAGTTGTAGGAACGAACAGAAAGGTCGAGTTCTTCGATAGTCATATCGAGAATCTTTTCTTTCTTTGTTTCTTCCTTTTCAACCATTGTTTCAACATTCATTGCCTCATCTGTAAGCTGGATGAAGAGCATCATATGATCGTTGATGATCTTTGCAGAAAGGCTTATTGCCTCGTCTGCAGTCTTAGTGCCGTTTGTCCATACTTCAACAGTGAGCTTGTCGAAATCAGTATTTTGTCCTACACGGGTGTTTTCCACGTAGTAGTTAACCTTTTCAACGGGGGTGTAGATTGAATCCACAGGGATAAGACCGATAAGGGGCTGTAAAAGCGCCTTATTCTTTTCTGCAGAGATATAACCTCTACCCTTGTTGATTGTTATTTCCATATACAGCTTTGCATCCTCGTTCAAGGTTGCGATGTGAAGGTCACCATTGATGATTTCAACATCACTGTCAGTTTTTATATCACGAGCACAAAGCTCGCCACTGCCCTCTGCCTCAATATAGACAGTTTTAGGACCGTCAGAATACAGCTTAATAATAACCTGCTTCATATTCAGGACAATCTCGCTGACATCTTCCTTGACTCCGGGGATTGTGGAAAATTCATGCTGAACATTGTCAATCTTGATAGATGAAATTGCTGCACCTTCAAGAGATGAAAGCATCATTCTACGCAATGAATTTCCAAGGGTTGTACCATATCCACGCTGAAGTGGAGCTACAGTGTACTTACCGTAAGAACCATCCTCGCTGAGTTCTACTCGCTCAACACGAGGCTTTTCAAATCTTAAATCAGTCATTTAAATAACCCTCCCACTTGTTTATTTTTAGATAAAATACCCGAGGGTATAGGGCAACAAATATGTTGCCTAGTAAGCTATTACTTGGAGTACAACTCGACAATAAGTGTTTCGTTGATCTCGTATTCGATATCTTCACGCTTAGCGAGGTTAAGAACCTTTACGCTATGAGCGTTAGCATCGAGCTGGAGCCAGGAAGGAATGTTCTTTCCTTCGTTTGCTTCAAGTACTGCTTTGATTTTGGGAGAATCCTTACTCTTATCAGTAAGAGCGATAACATCGCCTTCCTTGATAATATATGAAGGAATATTTACCTTTTTACCGTTTACTGTAAAATGACCATGTCTTACAAGCTGACGTGCTTCAGGACGGCTCATAGCAAAGCCTGCTCTGTAGCAAACGTTGTCAAGACGGCTTTCGCAGA
>JAZLEL010000079.1:0-4328 GCA_045615265.1 Clostridia bacterium
TTGCATCTGCCGTTTCCCGTAGCAAGGAGCTTTTTTAAAACTCTGTCACTGCGTTCAAAAACAGTGACAGAGTTTTCCTTACATATTCTTTTTGCGTAAATAGCTGTGGCAATACCGCTGGCACCGCCGCCAATTACAGCAATTTTCAAAGTATATCAGCCTCGCTTTTTTTATCTCTTGTCATAAGTGCAAGAACTTCCTTGCGGGGGTCTGCGTTTTCAAACAATACACGATACGCAGCATTTACAATGGGCATTTCAATGCCGTGCTTCTTTGAAAGCTTATATGCAGCTTCCGTGGCACATACACCCTCAACTGTCATATGAACTTCATCCATAGCCTCGGATAAGGTTTTGCCCTGCCCGATAAGAATTCCCGCACGGCGGTTACGGCTGTGCATAGATGTACAAGTTACAATAAGGTCGCCTATGCCTGTAAGTCCTGAGAATGTTTCTGCCTTTGCTCCCAAATGCACACCAAGACGGGAAATTTCGTGCAGTCCACGTGTCATAAGAGCAGCTTTTGTGTTATCGCCGTAGCCAAGACCATCAGTGATTCCTGCACACAGTGCAATAATATTTTTTAATGCACCGCCGAATTCTACACCTGCAACATCGCTGTTGGTATAAACACGGAAAGACGGTGCCATAAATACTTCCTGAAGCTCTTTTGCCTTTTCTAAATCCTTGCAGGCGATAACATTTGTTGTGGGAATGCCGCGTGCAACCTCCTCTGCGTGTGAAGGACCGCTTAATACTGCAATAGTTGAGTGGGGCATTTGTTCCTCAAATGTTTCGCTGAGTCTACAAAGCTTTTCTTCATCAATACCCTTTGAAATGTTTACAAGTGTTTTTCCGTCTGCACATTTTCCCAGAGCACGGGCAGTATTGGGCACTGCCTTAGAGGGTACGGCGGAAACGATGATTTCGCCGAATGCTGCCGCCTCTTCAATATTACTTGTGAATTTAATATCATAATCCCCGAAACCTACTCCAGGGAGAAATTCCTTGTTTTCACGGTCAATGGCGAGTCTTTCGCTTTCCTCTTTCATATATGACCACAAACAAACCTTATGGCCGTTTGAGCAAAGAAGGAGCGTAATCGCTGTGCCCCAACCGCCGCTGCCGATAACCGATATGTTCATATCATTGCTCCTTTCTTTTTTGACCGAGCTTATTTTCATTGCCGTTTAAAAGCCTTTTTATGTTTGAATGGTGACGGAATATGCAAAGAATTCCTATTAATGTACAGAAAATTGAAAATACGTCTACTTTAAAGAATATAAATGATGCAATGATTGCACTTACTGCTGCAAGTATTGAAGAAAGTGAAACGTATTTTGTGATGATTACAACAATTATAAAGGTTGCCATTGCAACAAGTGCAGTGGGGTAGTGGAGTGTGAGAAGCACTGCAAGGCTTGTTGAAACACCCTTACCGCCTGCGAATTTGTAGTAAACAGGGAAGTTGTGTCCAAACACTGCACCTAATGCAGCACTGCAATCGTATATTATGCCGTCAAATACGCTTCTCGCCAGAAGTATAGCAATAATGCCCTTTGATATATCAAGTATAAATACAAGTGCCGCAGGGGCTTTTCCGTATGTACGGAGCACATTTGTTGCTCCTGCATTACCGCTGCCGTGATTTCGTATATCGTCACCCTTTAATTTTGAATAAATAATAGCAAAGTTAAGTGAGCCTATAAGGTAGCCCAAAATTAAGCAAAGAACTATTTTAGCCATCATTCTTGCTCCTCTCTCTGACAATAAATTTAAGGGGTGTAGCCTTAAGATTAAACGCATCACGGATGCAGTTTTCGATATATCTTATATAGCTGAAATGTGCCAGCTCGTGGTCATTTACAAATATAACAAATGTCGGGGGCTTTACGCTTACCTGTGTCATATAGTAAAGCTTAAGACGCTTACCCTTGTCACTTGGCGGCTGAACACGCATGGTAGCCTCTGCAAGGCAGTCGTTAAGAACGCCTGTCTGAAGTCGCATGGAGTTCTGGTTTGTTACATATGTCACCATTTCAAATATGTTATTAAGCCTTTGCCCTGTCTGTGCTGAAATAAAGAGAATGGGGGCATATGTCATAAAGCTGAGCTTCTCGTGAATTTCCTTTGTAAATTCGTTTACACTGTGGTTATCCTTTTCGACTAAATCCCATTTGTTTACGCAAATTATGGAAGCCTTACCCTCGTCATGTGCATAGCCCGCAATTTTTGCATCCTGCTCTGAAATGCCCTCTGTCGCATCAATCATAATAAGACACACATCGCATCTTTCAACCGCACTGTATGAACGGATAACACTGTAACGCTCAAGGGAATCTGTAACCTTTGCCTTGCGGCGGATACCTGCCGTGTCAATAAGGGTGTATTTTTCACCGTTATGCTCATATAAGGTGTCAATACTGTCACGGGTTGTACCTGCAATATTTGAAACTATTACACGGTTTTCGCCAAGAAGCTTATTTACAAGCGAGCTTTTTCCCGCATTGGGTTTACCTACGATTGCAATTTTAATTGTATCGTCTTCTTCCTCATCTTCTGCGGAGGGGAAGTGCTTTACACATTCGTCAAGTACATCGCCTACACCCATTTTGTGAAGTGAAGATATAGCGATAGGGTCGCCAAGTCCGAGGTTATAAAACTCATAAAAATCAAGCGGAGGCTCGCCTGGAGTGTCGACTTTGTTTACAACAAGGACAATCGGCTTACCCGACTTTTGAAGCATAGTGCATACCTCTTGGTCAGCAGCGGTCATTCCGTCACGTATATCCGTCATAAAAATAATTACGTGTGCCATATCGATTGCAAGCTCTGCCTGCATTCGCATCTGCTCCAGAATTATATCCTTGGAATATGGCTCAATACCGCCTGTATCAATCATAGTAAAGGTTTTTCCGCACCATTCTCCGTCTGCAAAAATGCGGTCGCGGGTAACACCTGGAGTATCCTCTACTATGGATATGCGTTTTCCTGCTATTTTATTGAATAATGTGGATTTTCCCACATTAGGTCTGCCGACTATGGCAATAATGGGCTTTGGCATTTCTTTTTGCCCCTTTCTTAGATATGATTGGTAGATTATTTTATTATGGAGAGAAGGTCATCAATTCCGGCACTTGCATGACTGAAAAATTTCAGTGCTTGCACATTTTCAAATCCGTCTTTTTCTATCTGCTCGATAACATAATCTATCATTGAAACAATACTTGTTTCGTCATAAGTGTCTTCATTAACATCAAAAAGCATTACCCCGCCTGCCTTGTATGCCGCAAGAATAGTTTTTTTGCAAAGAGTGGGAAGCCCGTTGTAATGGGAGGCATTTCCGTCAATTTCTGCATAATCGGTATATGCAAGAGAGGAATCTTTTTCTACAATATGTCTGTACTGCATAAATGTAGGTCTGGCATAAAGAGGCATACCTAAAACGATTTTTCCGGGAGCTACACCTCTGTAAATCCAATAGTCAACAGATGTGTTGGCAAACCAGAAAGGGCTATGCTGCTCATTATTCATATCATAGCTCATTACATTTATAAAATCAAAGGCATTAAGACACGCATCGGACACATATTTTGAAACCTCGGGACCTTCGGTTTGTGACCATGCTCCGTTTAATGCTGCAGTCAACTGCTTTTTGCGGGATTCAAGCTCTTTATCAAGCTCAATAATAAGTGATTCGTAATTTTTTGCAGAGGCAGCGTTGGGATATTCCCAGTCAAGCTCCACACCGTCAAAACCATAGTCCTCAACAATGTTTACGATGCTTTCTACAAGCTTTCTGCGTGTTTCGGGCGTTTTTGAAGCTTCTTCAAAAGCTGATTGCAGAGGTACATTGTTATATGACCAACCACCGACAGCAATAAAGACCTCACAGTTGTCTTTATGTGCCTTTTCTATAAGCTGACGGACATTTTCATCTTCTGCAAGTGGTAAAACGCTACCGTCTGCCTGAGGAATAAGAAATGCATACATAATATGTGTGAGTTTGTCCGTCTGCAAGTTTTCAAGAGGTTCTTCAAATAAATCTCCTGAATAGTAGCCGATAACACGGAAATCATTAAGATTTTCTTTTTTATCTTCCGCGGAATTTATTACAAGCCCGTTTTTATCATCATAACTGTATTCCCATCCAAATTCATCAACCGCAAAACGCCATGTGAGGGGGAAATAGGTAACATCGCGGAATGTTATAAGCGGATATTCCTCTTTGGAATTGTCAATAACATTCCCATTTACAATAATATTAAATTTACATATATCTATTTTGTTGCTTTTTGAATTTTTCCATTCCCAGTTGTAGTCACGGTA
>JAZLEL010000080.1:0-11705 GCA_045615265.1 Clostridia bacterium
AGGGGAATCCGGCACCGCCGGCGCTTGCTATTCCTGCGTCCTTCATTAAACTTTGAAGCTCGTCTAACTTCATAGCCATTTCCTTTCCGTGATTATCATTTTATTGATGACAAATCATCAATGATTCCGACAATTGCTGCATCAATAGGAGCAGTATTCTGCTCAATACCAATTCTTGCGGCACTGCCGGTCGCAACAAGAACAGCTTCGCCAAGACCAGCACCTACATTGTCTACCGCGACAATACGCTGCTTCTTTTCGCCAAAGCCATCAAGTGTTTCCACTATCATAAACTTATTGCCAACAAGATTTTCGTTCTTCCGTGTTGAAACAACACTTCCGACAACTTTACCGATAAACATTTTTATTCCCCCAATTATTTAAGAGTGGGAAGAATCTTTTCAACGTCTGCATGAGGACGGGGAATTACGTGAACTGCTACGAGCTCGCCGAGTCTTCCTGCGTTTGCACCGCCTGCTTCAACTGCTGCCTTTACTGCACCAACGTCACCGCGAACCATAACGCTTACAAGACCGCTACCGATCTTTTCTGTTCCGATAAGTGTTACGTTTGCAGCCTTAAGCATAGAATCTGCTGCTTCGATTGCTGCGACTAAACCTCTTGTTTCAATCATACCTAATGCTTCCTGTGTCATAACCTTAACCTCCTTTTTAATTTCAACGACAGTCTCCACTTTTTCTTCAGCTGCCTTTTTAGGAGCTGCTTTCTGTGAAGTGCTGTTTTTTGTTACGGTTTTCTTTTCAGCCATTTTGACTCACCCTCTTAATTATAATGTGGGAAGAATCTTTTCAACATCTGCATGAGGACGGGGAATTACGTGAACTGCTACAAGCTCGCCGAGTCTTCCTGCGCATGTGCTGCCAGCTTCAACTGCTGCCTTTACTGCACCAACGTCGCCACGAACCATAACGCTTACAAGACCGCTACCGATCTTTTCTGTACCAACGAGAGATACCTCTGCAGCCTTTACCATTGCATCTGCTGCTTCAACAGCTGCAACAAGACCTCTTGTTTCAATCATACCTAATGCTTCCTGTGCCATTTTAGTTACCTCCTAAAATATTATAAAATTAAAATTAATTACTCATTTATGATTGCAATCTTAAGACCTTCCATTTTAAGGTTGGTTTCAAGTGCCTGATTGATTTCTGAAAGCGGATAACGGTGAGTTATAAGCTTACTCATCGGAAGTCCGATTCCCTTAGCACGCTTTAAGAAATCGAATGTTGTTGCATAATCACGGAGAGTGTAAACCCATGAGCCTACTGTTGTGATTTCCTTGGAACATATATCAAAGTGAGGATTGATTGTTGCATCGCCACCATTGATAAAGAAACCAAGTTCACAAAGTCCGCCACCGTTTCTTATGAACTTATAGATATTGCTGTGTGCAACGGGAGAACCGGTACACTGGAATGCAAAGTCTGCAAGATAGCCGCCGAAGGAATCGGAAACTGCACCTGCAAGAGCTTCGATACCCTTGTGATCCTTGAAGTTAACAGTTTTTGTAGCGCCCATTTCCAAAGCGAATTCAAGTCGCTTCTGCTCGCCGTCAACTGCTGTGATATTTTCAATACCCATTGTACGGAGAACCGCAATACAGATAAGACCGATAGGTCCGCATCCCTGAACAACCACACGGCTGTTAAAGCGAAGGATGCCTGTTGTCTTTGCACGCTCTACTGCATGAATGAGTACTGCACAAGGCTCAATAAGAATTCTTGAGTCAAGATCAAGATCACTTACGTTAAATATTGTAGAACCCTTACGAACTACTATGTAATCAGCAAACCAACCGTTTAAATGTACGTCATCGTCCGGAAGGAGTCCGAATACGTCAGCACCGCCGACATTCTGCTTGTTAAGGTCAAACATTGTGATGTCGGGATTATCCTTAAAGATCATACAGGTAACAACCTTGTCACCTACTGAGAGAGGCTTTCCAGCACTGTCCTTCTTTACGTTCTTACCCATCTTAACGATTTCGCCTGTACCCTCATGACCGAGAACAACAGGGATAAGACCGAAAGGATCACGCTTGAATTCGTGTGCATCTGTTCCGCAAACGCCGCAGCCTTCCACCTTTACCAAGATATCGTCATCACCGATTTCGGGGATGGGATATTCTTTTATGTCAAAGTTTTCAAGCTTTGTAAGCATTGCCACACGGCTTGTAGCCGGAATAGGACCGGAAGAAGACTTCCTTGCGGGAGCAGCACCGTTCATCTCACTCAGAACCTGCTGTACAATCTGCTGTATTTTTTCTGAATTGATGTCCATTTTCTTCTTTCCTTTCTAAGTATTTATAGGAAAATTATTTACCGAGAGATTCTAAAACCTTCTTTGTGATTGCTGCTACAAGGTCACCGTCAGCATTACCTGTACCGTGAGCAACAGAGCAACCGCCGCAAGCGTGACAGCTGTTCTTACCACCTACGCAGATGTCAGCCGGATGCTTACCCTTAAGACCGAACTGACGGCGGATTTCGTAAAGTCCCTTTACCTGCTCATCGCTGAGTTCCTTAGGACCGCCGAGCTGTCTTGCATTGAAGAGAAGCTGTGCGTAGAATTCAAGAGATTCCATCTTGTGATATGCAGCAAGAAGAGAATCACTGAAAGAAAGTGCACCATGGTTTGCAAGAAGAACTGCATCAAAGTAAGGAAGATACTTTTCTACTGCATCGGGGATTTCGTTTGTGGAAGGTGTACCATACTCAGCAATCGGAACGCAACCAAGAGCGATAACTGCTTCAGGCATAATGGGCTGAGTAAGCGGAATACCTGCAATAGCAAAGCTTGTTGCGTAGATGGGATGTGCATGAACAACGCTCTGTACGTCAGGACGCTGTGCATAAACTCTCATATGCATCTTAATTTCGCTGGAGGGCTTGAAAGAACCATTTGCTTCCAACACCTTACCCTCTTTGTCAACACGGCAGATGTAGTCAGGAGTCATAAAGCCCTTACTTACACCTGTGGGTGTGCAAAGGAATTCGTTGTCGTTAATCTTAACAGAAATGTTACCGTCATTTGCAGCAACCATACCTCTGTCATAGATTCTCTTACCGATTTCGCAAATTTGCTTTTTGATTTCGTACTCGTTTACCATATTAAAACATCCTTTCAAAAAGAATTAAATTGATTTTGTGTTTATTTTATACCTTTTATGTCGTTTTGTCAACACCTTTTGGGTGATTTTTTGTGGTTTTTTGTGGTTTTTTGAATTATTTCGATAAAAAATCGAGAATTTCATCAATTCCATCGTTATTATAGGAGGATGTAACAAAGAGTTTCTCACATCCTGCAAGCTCCAGCCACATTTTTGCCAAATCAACACGGGCATCGGGATGATCAGCCTTTGTAATTATTCCTATAACCTCACGGTTTGCCATAGGAGCGATGTTTGGTGCATAGAGCGAATACGGCTCAGTAGCACTAAGGAGCAGACCAACAACATCTGCCTCATATGAATAAAGTGCCAATGCACGTGCAAGCTCCGGATTTTCGGCATATTCACCCGGGGTATCAATAATTATATCGCCGAATTTTACATATTGTGTTTTTTCATATTCTATTTTCTGTCCCCTGAGTCTTTGTGTGAGGGTTGTTTTCCCCGCTTCACTGCGACCTACCAGTATAATCTTTTTCATTATGTTTTTGTTATGGGGCAAACTGTGAAGCCTAAAGTCTTTTCAGCATATCTGCAAAGAGCCTCAACCGCTGACTCAACCTCGCTGACAGTACCCGTTACAATAAGTGTGCCACTGAATCTGTCAACAAAACCTATCTCAACACCGGAGGATTTAATAGCTATATCCCCTGCTATGATTGCTGTTTCACTGGGTGACATTGTAACAATGCCTATTGCAGATTTGGAATAATCTACGGCAGGGTCAAGTCCCAGCTTTTTATAAAGAATCTTATCAGGGTTTGCTATAACGTGTGCAAGAGTTATCTGTTTACCGGGGACAAGCTCCTGCACTATTCGCATTTTATCTTTAAATTCAAATTCATTCATGGGATTATCCTCCAATCTTGGCATTCATTCCCTCTTCCTCGCAGACCTTCTTAAGCATTTGCATATGCTCGTCTGTGGGGGGAAGTACTTCGCCCATTAAATAGTCACGTCCAAGACCTGTATATTTATCTTTGCCCAGACGATGATACGGAAGCAAATTCATTTCGGAAACACGCATCTGATTTTTAGCAAAGCGTGCAATATCTCTTATTTCCTCTGCCGTATCATTAAAGGTAGGGATTGTTGGAACACGTACTATACATTTTTTTGCCATCTGTGCAATTTTTACTGCATTTTCAAGGATAAGTTCATTGTCCTGACCTGTGAACTCCTTGTGCTTTGCACTGTTTGTATGTTTTACATCAAGAAGATATGTATCGATATATGGAAGCAGTTTTTCAATAGTTTCAAACGGAGCAAAGCCTGTTGATTCCACTGCCGTGTTTATTCCGTGCTTTTTTGCCAGTTTAAGAAGTGCCAGTGCAAAATCAGGTTGAAGAAGCATTTCTCCACCAGAAAGCGTTAACCCGCCGCCGCTGCGTCTGTAATAAGCAAAGTCTTTTTTTACTTCCTCAAAAACTTCACCTGCGGTGACATCACGTCCGACAAGCTTTGAACTGCCCTCTGTTTTCATATGCTGGATTTCAAAGCTCTGTGATTCGGGATTGCAGCACCATCTGCAACGCAATGCACACCCTTTTAAAAACACTATCGTTCTTATTCCGGGGCCGTCATGTACGGAATATTTCTGTATATCGAATATTCTTCCTTTTACATTGGAAATATCCATAATTAAAACTCCAGTTTTGTATTAATGTCAGAAACTCATCTGCTCGGTACGATTAATAATATCGTCCTGAAGAGATCTGGAAAGTGTTGTGAACAATGCACTGTATCCTGCTACTCTTACTACAAGATTCTTATAATTTTCAGGATTTTTCTGTGCATCTATAAGAGTTTCTCTGCTTACAACATTGAACTGAACGTGCATACCTTTTCTGTCAAAGTATGCTCTGATAAGAGAAACAAAGTTGTAAAGACCTTCATCACCTTTAAGTGCTGAGGGGTGGAATTTCATATTGAACAAAGTTCCGTTGGAAGCTATTCCGTGGTCAAGCTTTGATACGGAATTTGCCGCCGCCGTAGGACCGTTTACATCACGACCTGCAGCCGGAGATACACCGTCAGCAATAGGAGTATGTGCCAATCTTCCGTCAGGAGTTGCCCCTGTCTGTGCACCCAGGGGTACATTTGCCGATACGGGGTACAAGCCTGCCTGGAACATACCGCCTCTGGGGTTTTTGTACTGCTCCATCGGGCGGGTGTAGGTATATGCAGCCTCACGTGCAAACTCGTCAACAACGTCATTATCGTTACCGAATTTGGGAAGTGCCTTGATATCTTCAAGAAGCTGTGCCCAACGAGGATTGGAGCTTCCTCCCTGTGCCTCTTTTACATTCTTGTAGATTTCCTTTATTATCTCCTCGTTAAGCTCGATATTTTTATTTCCAAGCTCGCCTGCTATTTTAATTGTAACGTCTTCTGCGTTTACTACGGGAGCATCGCCGCTGAAGTTAGCCTGAAGAGCCGCCTTAACCTCAGCAAGAGTGTATTTCTTTTCATCATACACAAGCTTCTTAACCGCATAGAGTGCATCTGCCATATTTGCAATACCAAATCCCTGCGGACCTGTAAAGTTAAGGACAGCACCACCCTCCTGCACACTCTTTCCTCTTCCGATACAATCTTCAACCATTGAAGAAAGGAAAGGAAGGGGACATCTTCTTGCATGCGCTTTATCGATGGCATTATCAGAGTTTACAAGAAGCTTTATCATATAATCCATTTGAGCCTTATAAGCATCAAAGAATTTTTCATATGTATCCAGAGAATCTATCTCCCCTGTTTTTATACTAATCTGTTCGCCATTACTCTTACCGTTGGAGAACACAAGCTCAAGCGGACGGAGCATATTAAAGAATGCTGCATCGTGCCATCCGTCAGTTTTTCCGGGTGCCTGAGGCTCAACACAACCAATGATACAGTAATTACGTGCATCTGGAAGACTTACCCCACGGCTGAGCATTGAAGGAATTATAACCTCATCGTTGTAGTATGCAGGAAGACCTACTCCTGTACGGGTAACGTGTGCTGCCATAATGAGAAGTTCGTTAGGCGAGCCATTCCATACTCTTATGGAAATTGAGGGCTGCGGAAGCAAAATATGAAGTGTTGCATTAAGGCATATGAAGGAAAGTTCATTTGTACTGTCTTTTCCATCGGGGGTCTGACCGCCCACTATAAGATTCTGGAAAAGGCTGTATCCTGCAAAGCCCTCTGCACTTACCGCATCACGAACCTTGTTAAGGTCGTTAAGCTTTACCCACAGACAGTCCACCAGCTCCTGTGCAAATTCAAGTGTGATTTTGCCTGCTTCATAATCCTTTTTAAAATAAGGATACATATACATATCAAATCTGCCAGGAGAAATTGAATGACCGCTTCCTTCAGTCTGCACAAGCATCTGCACAAACCAGAAGGACTGACACGCTTCATAAAAGCTTTGTGCACCGTTTGCAGGAACATTTCGGCAGTTTGCTGCAATCTGGAGAAGTTCTTCTTTTCTTTCTCCGCTTTCATTCTTTGCTAATTCTTCAGCAAGTGCTGCGTAACGGTTTGCATAGGTTATTGCTGCATCACAGCTTTCGATAACTGCTTCGAGGAAGCTTCTTCTTGCTGCATAGTAGCTGCAAGCTACATCAACCTTTTTAAGCTGCTCCTCAGCTTCTTTCTTAATACCGTTGTAGCCAACTGCCAAAACCTTATCATACTGTACACACAGATGTCCTACACCGTTATAAAAGTAGTTACCTGTTGTAAATATGTTATGCTCAATTGCTTTGAGCGCCTCGGGAGCCATATAGCTTGTTGCAAGGTCGCTGGTTGTTCTGCCCTTCCAGTATTTATGTACTTCCTTGAGAGTCTTCTTAGCGTTTTCATCTATATAGAAGGGGTCGGCACTACGTGTTGCAACAGTGTCAAGCTCCGCGTCAAGCCATTCAAAGGAATATTCCGGGAAGGTCTGACAGCTTCTGGGCATTTTTGTATTGCTGCCCACAATAAGCTCCCCTTCACGTATAGTTATCGGAAGGTTTTCCATTATATGACGGAATGCGTGGCTTCTACGCTTTATTATAGGAAGATTTTCCGTCATCTTGTAGCTTTCCGTAACAATAACTGCACGGTCAGCCTCAATCTGCGGCATCTTCTCAAAAAGCATATCTCTAAGACGCTGCACTCGGGGTGTTATTTTAATTTTTTCCATTATTTCGTAGTTCATATTATTAAACCTCCGATTTGTTTTCAACTATATAATACAACGAAAACCCACATTTTGTCAATAGAAAATCACATAAATTCACAAAAATTCTCACTTTTTATACTTTTTACTTCAACACAAACCCACATTTTAGCTCATTCATTAGTTTTTCTAACTTTATATCAAGTTTCTCCAGTAAAAATCTGTGTTTTTTTGATAAAACTGATTGAAAAGCTCTTTATATTGTGTTATACTGTAATAAAATGGATATGTAATGGCTTTATCTAGTATAAGGAGAATTTATTGTGGAGTTTATATCACACAGTCCTGAAGAAACAGAAAAGTTCGCTTTTGAACTGGCATCAAAGATATCCTCACCGCAGGTAATCTGCCTTTCAGGCGACCTCGGTGCAGGGAAAACGGCCTTTACCCGTGGTTTTGCACGGTATTTCGGCATAGAAAAATGTGTCAGCTCCCCTACCTTTATAATAATGCACCGCTACGCAGGAAAAGAAATAATCAATCACTACGACCTGTACAGGATTGCAGATTTTGATGAGCTTCTGGATATCGGCTTTGAAGAACAGATTGAAAGCGGAATTTCAATAATAGAGTGGGCTGACAATTTTTTGGAATACCTGCCCGAAGATAAGATTGTAATTAAAATCACGCATCTGGGTGAAAACAAGCGAATGATTTCCATGGAGGATTTTTAATTATGAATATACTTGCAATTGATACATCGGCATTGACAGCTACCGTAGCGATTGTTTCAGATGACATTCTCTTAGGAGAAATAAGTACAACTACAAAGCTTACTCATTCGCAAACAGTTATGCCTATGATTGACGAGCTTTTAAAAAAAGTATCGCTTGACATATCTGACATAGACCTTTTTGCCTGCAGTGAGGGGCCCGGTTCTTTTACAGGACTTAGAATTGGCATCGGAACGATAAAAGGGCTTGCATACGGACTTGGAAAAGAGGTTGTAGGCGTTTCCACATTGGAAGCACTGGCACAAAACATCGCATTTACCGACCTTTTGATTTCGCCTATTATGGATGCAAGGCGTGGTCAGGTTTATAATGCACTTTATAAGTGGAATGAAGGCAGACTTGAATGTTTGTGCCCCCCACGCGCTCTTTCTGTTGAAGAGCTTTGCAGCGGGATTGATGAAAAAACTGTTTTTGTAGGCGATGGTGTAAGGGTATATAAAGAAAAAATAACTGAACTTTTAGGCGAAAAAGCATTTTTTGCCCCTCCCCAACACTGTCTTCAGAGAGCGGGAAGTGTTGCATTTGCCGCTCTTAGCAAAGAGCCTACTGATGCAGCAACACTGACTGCAGTATATTTAAGGAAGCCACAGGCTGAAAGAGAACGTGAAGAAAGAAAGGATTTGATTTAAATGACAATAGCAATCGCAGCAGACCACGGTGGTTACGAGCTTAAGAATTTTCTTATAGACTATCTTTCAAAAAAAGGTAATACTGTTATTAATTTAGGAACAGATTCCCCCGAAAGTGTTGACTATCCAGATTATGCACAACTTTGTTGTAGCGAGGTTCTTTCTGGAAAAGCAGATTTCGGCATATTGGTATGCGGAACAGGTGTCGGTATTTCTATTGCTGCAAATAAAATCAACGGCATTCGTTGTGGTCTGTGCCCTTCAAAGGAAATCGCAGCACTTGTAAAGCAGCACAATAACGCAAACGTAATTGCCCTGGGCGGCAGATTCACAAGCGAGGAAGATGCAAAAGACATCGTTGACAGTTATATGGCAGCTCAGTTTGAGGGTGGCAGACATCAGATAAGAGTAGATAAAATTATGTCATTAGAGAAATAACATATAATTTTTAGGAGGGATTTTGATGCGTTGTCCGTATTGCGGTCACGATGACAGCAAGGTTATCGATTCACGTCCTACTGAAGAGGGCGTTGCAATCAGAAGACGGCGTGAGTGCATTAAGTGTGCTCAAAGATTTACTACATATGAAAAGGTGGAAAGTCTTCCTATTGTAGTTATTAAAAAGGATAAAACACGTGAACTGTTTAACCGTGAAAAGCTCCTCGCAGGTCTTACCCGTGCGTGTGAAAAGCGTCCTGTGGAAACAAATGCTCTTGATAAATTGGTGGATAAGATAGAGTCAGATTTGCAAAACACATTAAAGAGAGAAATTTCCACAAAAGAAATTGGAGAAAAGGTTATGGAGGGACTTAAGGATATTGATGAGGTTGCGTATGTTCGTTTCGCATCAGTATACCGTCAGTTCAAGGACGTAACCACATTTATTGCAGAGGTTAATAAGCTTCTTACTGATAAAAACTGATTATTTTACTTATATTAAAAGGATAGAGTCACTCTCAATTGAGAGCGGCTCTATCCTTTTATTACCTGTTACTTTTGAAAAGTTTTTTTAAAAAGCTATATTTTCCCCCATGCCCTTCCAGAGGTATAAAATACGCACAGCGTACCCCGTTGTAGCAACTAATATAAGGACACGTGGGTGATCCCGGATCAATAACGTAGCTCTCCCTCCCTGTCTGGCAATCAGGGCAAAGGATTTTCCTCTTTCTTTTCATTCTCTTCATTTGCAAACACCTCCGTGTTGGTATGGCCTGGTTCCGATGGGTTTACTTCTAGAATCCCGGGAACCATCTCTAATAATTCTTGTTCTTCTTTTGCCTTTATTTTTATCCAGCCAAGTCCTATTGGCGCAAGAAAGATTGATATGATTAAGATAATATGAAAAGCTGATATTGCAATACTTGCAGGAATCTTAACATTTAAAAAGCTTCCTAAACCAGTTACTAAAAAGAGCCACGAATACCCCTTCCTCGGCAACAAAACAAACGCAAATATACTCATCACAATAAAAGCTCCAGTTGCAAATAAATTTGTGATGTAATATCGATTTTCATCAAATAACTCAAAATAGCAACTGCGCAGTTTCGTGAAATTCCATATAATATATATTATCGGCAAAAGTGTCAACGTGATGTTTCTTGTCCCGCTATCTGCTGTTAACAAGCTAAGCACACACATAAGACAAACAATCGATGACATTACTACCGAACCAACAAACATTTCGATAAATCTTAAATAAATTCTTTTTTTCATACTGTTAGTCTACATCCTTATTAGTTGTCTTTAAAGTAATTGCACAAGGAAAACACCTTGTGCAATTACTTTTACTAAAAAATTATATTGTGGGAATATTTCTTGAGAAGGGAACCATTGGACCACCATTCCCACCAGGAGTGGGATCCACGGGCTTTTCCTCTTCAGGATATGTGCCCGATGTCTGGATAACATCCAAAACATCAAGTTCCATAATCTCTACTTCGGGTCTTGTGTACTTCATTATATATTCCTCCTTATTTAGTATGTAATGCTGTATGTGCTGATGCTGTGAATTTTGCCATAGCTCTTGCCAAAGGTGCAAAATCAGGCTTAGATGCTATCGCCCTGAATAAGTAACCATTAACACTTTCCTTAACATATGCATAAGTGCTACCATCTTTGTTTTTCACAGTTATTGTTATCATCTGATTTGCATCAGCAATTACGAGTGAATCGACAGATACCTGATAATAGCTACCATTCATAACAAAATCAGCAGTATTTGAAACCGGATTTCCAAAATGGTCAGTATAGCTTATTTCCGCATACATACCATCAGTTACGTTTGCAAAATATGCATTATATACAATCTTGTTTTCAAGGTCCAGGTTTGCAGTATACACAGATCCATAAACTTCTGCATTTTTCTGAAGTTCGATATCGTTCTGTGTAGCATAAATCTGATACTGCTCTATATCTGCATTTGCAAGATTGTTGATATTGTAACCAAAGTATTTCTGTGCTTCTGCACCATAGTTGAGCATATCAACAAGAGGAGTAACCCACTTATCATTCGTTCCTGCATATGCATCTATATATTTTTTAGCATACTCTTTTATGCTTGTTACGCGTGTAACGCTTGCAGGTGTTCCGTCACCATTGTAAATAGTAACACTTACAGAATCTGCCATATTTTTTGCAACAAGGTCTGTATAGGTAATCTGTTTAAAGCTACCGTTATCTTCCCAATCTGCAAAGTTTAATGTACGTGTAATATCACCATCAGCAGAAGAATGTATAATCTCTGCATAATAATCTGTACCTTCAAAATTAGATGCAAGAACATAGAAGTTAAACTTCATAGAACTTTCAAGGTCAACATTCATTGTGTAGAAATCAAACAATTCAGCTTTTTCAGTAACTTCGTACTTGCCCTCTTCGTTTGCTGTGAATTCGAAGCCTTCTGTAGCAAGTGCATCGTCGGGCTTAATTTCAAATGTACCGCC
>JAZLEL010000081.1:0-3694 GCA_045615265.1 Clostridia bacterium
GTATAACTGCATATAAAGGGAATATACTTGAAGTGAAGTTAAAGTATGTCCCTGCTGTACGTTTAAAGTTCTCTACATATGGCAGGGGCAATGGGTATCGTGTGATGTTTGAAGTGATATAAGAAAAGCCTGTTACTACGGAAAATCCGCAGTAGCAGGCTTTTATGCGTGCTTATTAATTAATGGGGCAATATAGTGAACGATGTACCTATGTCCGTCAAAAGCCCCTTAACTTCACCATAGGGCATAACATAACGCTGATTGAGATAACGGAGAGAGGCGGCTAATTCGCCGTCAGGGCCTCCAAGCTGACTGATAATAACTTTAGCCAGTTTAGCATTTGGATTTTTAATCTTAACGGGGTATTGGAGTTTATTACAATATCCTTGTTGTATATTTGTTGTACTGTTTTTATTGTGCGGTTATTCTTGCATTTAAGTATAATTTGTGTTATAATTATGACAGCGAAATTGCTTCAATGGAAAAATCGTAAAAACCAATAACCATGCATAAGGAGATAGTGTAATGGGACGTATTTCAACTAAGGAGAACAAGAATATTTATCAGATAAGACGTGAGGAGCTTGGATTATCGAGAGAAAAAGCAAGCGAACTTCTCGGTACAATTCCTTCTGAACGCATTGAAAAAATAGAAAATGAGAAAACAATTGCGCATCCCGATGAAGTGCTGATTATGTCTGAAAAATACAAGATGCCTAATCTGTGCAATTATTATTGTGCCAATGAATGTCCTATCGGCAAGCAATATGTTCCGGAAATAAAAATCAAGGATCTTTCACAGATCGTTCTTGAAATGCTTGCTTCACTTAATTTAATGAATAGAAAACAGGAAAAGTTGATTGAGATAACTGCTGACGGCGTTGTTGACAATGATGAAATAATGGATTTTATAAAAATTCAGAAAGAACTTGAGCGTATTTCCATTACTGTAGAAACATTACAGCTGTGGACTGAACAAATGCTTGCGGATAATGTTATTGATGTTGAAAAATATAACAAAATTAAGAATAGCAGTACAAAATAGTATCAAATTTTAAGGGCATCTTTAAAAAACTGTTTTATTAAAGAAAAAAGGGTGGGTAGAGGTTAATGTCATTAAGCTAATCCAATAACGCAAATAAAACAGGAGTAAGTTCAAAGTAAAATAACATATTCCTGTTTGAGATTTTTTAATAATTGCACGACGAAAAGACAGAAAAGGAATCTGTCTGAAAAAAAAGTATTGACAAAAGATAAGAATTATGATAATCTGTAATTAAAGCTGACTGCAGAGTGATAACAAGATTTTCTGGTCGCTATGCGATCAGGTCTGACAGGGCACTTGTTTCTGGCTATCAGCTTTTCTAAATTAGAAGGACTGATGCGATTATAGCGGAAGAAAGCAATACAAATATGTATAGCAGTAGCATAATTTATTTTGGAACGATATTTATTATGCTTATCATCATCTATGAGGATATCATCAGTAATCAACATAGAAAAGTTATACATAATAAGACTTGCAAAAATTTCCTGTATCACGCAGTCCTTTTTCTTAGAATGAAAAGCAATAAGACCGATGTGATATTTCAATTCACGGAAAGAAGTTTCAATACCCCAGCGCATTTTGTACAATTTCTTGATTTCTTCGACAGAGAATTCATCATCAAAAAGATTTGTAACGAGTGTTTGAAATGCTCCCCTTTTGTTAGACAATATGGTATAATAGAAATATACTAATTTGAAGTCTAACGAAAGGGGGTATTTTATGCCTAAAGGGAAACCAAACAAGAGATATACACCTGAATTCAAGATCATGGTCGTGGAGACGATGCACAAGGAAGGACAGGTGCTTGCATAGAGAATATCGCTTACGATAAAGCACGAAAGCTTGATAAAGCTCAAATAACTCGCCTTGCAGGATGCAATTACATCTTTGAACATCATAACCTTATGCTTCTCGGAGCAACAGGAAGCGGTAAAACGTACATAGCCTGTGCTCTTGGAATATCAGCGGTAAGACAGTTCCTTTCAGTCCGATATGTCAGACTTCCTGAACTGCTTACCGAACTTGCAATAGCAAGGACAACAGGGATATACAGCAAAGTCATAGAGCAATACAAAAAGCCTGCGTTGCTGATAATTGATGAATGGCTGCTTTATCAGCTCAAATAATCAGAAGCTCGAGATCTTCTTGAGATAGCTGAGGCACGTTACAAAAAAGGATCTATGATTTTCTGTTCTCAGTTTGATGTACCAGGTTGGCGTGACAAGATCGGCTCATCGATCATTGCCGATGCAATATGTGACCGTATTGTTCATGATTCATATCGTATCGTAATTGAATGTGAAGAGTTAATGCGTAAAATATTTGGTGTAGACCAAGATGAAGCATAAGGAGCCTTCGGCTCATCGGGCTCTGCCTGAACCCGAGGTTTAGCGCTTTATGTTTCCAAGTAATGCAAAAGGCGATGCCATTTCCTATGACATCGCCCATTACTTGCAAACCTCACAGGACGCTCAGGTCGCTCCTCATCGTTGCCCTATCCTCCCTGTAAGTAAAGCTTATTTATTGTAGCATATCAGCTGAATTATGTCAATGTACAACTACGCCGACGAGACTGTTCATTTTCAGCGACACAAGTGTTCAACTTCAGCGGTCTCAGGTGTTCAACTTGGGCGTTATATTCATTCAAGCACTTTTTACCCTCTTATTATACCATATTTTACGTGATTTTTAAAGCCTTCTGGGTGATTTTATTTTGCGGAATAAGGTTAACTACAAAATCAGAAACATTTTTCTTCATTTTGCGAATAAGCATATTAAGCTTATTTTTTACGATATTACAATAATTCTGCACGATAAAGCCCTCCGATCAGATGTGTACATCCGATTAGTTTCTCCGCACATTTATTGCTTTTTGTCAATACCTTTTTTGCAAAAATTTACATTCTATTCATAAAAATATTCATAATAAAAGTCACAGAAACTTTTTACTGTTCCTGTGACTTTTTTTCTTTTTCTTAGCTTAAAGACATTAGGGTAGAGGTGCTCATAATGAAATTGCGATGTATTTTTCTTTAAGAGTAAAAATAGAGGTTTCTATTTTGCTGAATTTACCCTTTATTTTTATTTGAATATATGATATACTTTAAACATAGGGGTTAGGTGGCAACCGTCTCTTAATACATTTATTTTATTAATTTTTCAGGAGGAAAAAGGAATTGAAAAAGTCATTAAGAAGAATTAAGGTATCACTCGTGGCTATGACAGCAGTGGCATCATTTGCAGCTGCACCTCTTGCAAATGCAGGAGTAACATTTGAACTTCCGTCTTTAAGTGCTTCGGCATCTGACAGCAGTGTGCTTACTTATCAGGATTACTCATATAAGGTAATTGATAATGGTATCGTCATTACAGCTTACAGCGGAACTGAAGCAGAGCTTTTTATTCCGTCAGTTATTGATGGAAAAGCAGTTACATCAATAGACACTGAATCATTTGAAAAAAACACATCAATTTCAGCTGTAACAATTCCTGATTCTGTTACATCAATTGGCAAATATGCATTTTCGGGATGTTCAAATCTTGCAGAGGTTACACTTAACGAGGGACTTACAACTCTTGGTGAAAACTGTTTCTATAATACAAAGATAAGTGCTGTTATTCTCCCATCTACTTTTACAGATGTTGA
>JAZLEL010000082.1:0-3156 GCA_045615265.1 Clostridia bacterium
GACTTCCCGCAAGTTCAAAATGAAAGCAGGTGAATTTACTGTTATCAATAATAAATTGCCAGATTTCATTTGCACGTTTTTTATCAGCATTAAATGTACGGTCCACAAACTTTACAAGAGGAACGTCATTCGTTATAAAAAACATCAGTTCACGCTTTACACGCTCAATATCAAGAAAGCTCACCCGCCTGTTATCTCCTGAAAGGCAATAACTGCAATTAAAAGGACACCCTCGTGATGATTCATAATATACGATTTTCCCCTTAAAGTCACGTATGCTTTCGTCATAACAAAAGGGATAGTCGTTAAGGTCTGCCGGGGGAGCAAGTCCTGTCACTTTTATTCTATTATCACATCTGTATAATAATGACGGAACATTTTCTATCGGCGATGAAATTTTAAGAGCAGACAAAAATTCGTAGAAGGGTTTTTCTCCCTCTCCTCTGATAATAAAATCAATCCACGGGTTATCACGCATGATTTTTTCCGCATCGTGGGAAACCTCGTGCCCGCCCAGAACTATTTTAAGCTTTGGATTAACTTTTTTAAGCGACTGTGATATATATATAACCTTTTCTATATTCCATATGTAGCAGGAAAACGCAATTATATCTGCCTTTTTCATATGAAGTGATGCGATAATGTTATCAACATTGTCGTTTATAGTAAACTCGCAAATTTCCGGCGAAAACTCACTGCATACACCTGCAATTGAACGAATCGCCAGATTAACATGTATGTATTTTGCGTTAAGAGCGGCTAAAATAATTTTCATTGGTAAACCCCTTTTGTATATGTGGATACAAAGTTATTTTAACACAAAATAAAAGCGTTGACAAATAAAATATTTAGTCGTATAATGAAATTGCTTCGAAGTAACAATTTAAAACTGGGGTGCTTGCACAAGTAGGCTGAGAGTAAACGTATTGTCGTTTTAACCCATGGCTTTTAGCCACACCTGATTTGGATAATGCCAACGTAGGGAAATATTAGTAAGATTTTCTTAAATCGAACCGAAATTTCCTTCGGTTCGATTTTTTGTTGGAATTATTCCTTAGGCACTAAAAAAAGGAATAAAAGAAAGGAATAAAAAAATGAACACAACAAAAAAACTAACAACAAGTGCACTGATGATTGCACTTGCAACTGTCCTGATGTGGGTTAGCAAGCTGATTCCCGCACCGTGGATGCAGGGCGGAAGCGTAACACTTGCTTCTATGGTGCCTATTATTGCAGTGGGAATTCTTTTCGGCACAAAATGGGGGCTTTGCTCCTCCCTTGCCTACGCACTGATACAAATGATGTTTGGCTTTTACCCACCGCCAACACAGACATTTATTAATTTTGTATTGGTAATACTTTTAGACTACATATTTGCATTCGGCGTGTTGGGACTTTCCGGCATAATTTACAGAGCTTGCGGAAAAAAGCCTTTTTCCGCTGCCATAAGCGCCTTTACTGTAACCGTTCTACGCTACATATGTCACATAATATCAGGCATACTCATATGGGGCGTTTATGCCGAGGAGGGTCAGACAGTACTTGCATACTCGCTGATTTATAACGGCTCTTATATGATTCCCGAAATAATAATTTCTACCGTTGTTACCGGAATTATTTTTAAAAGCAGAATACTTAAAAGATAAAAGAATAACCACCCATAAAAGGGTGGTTATTCTTTTATTAATAGGACACTATAAGTCCGCCTTTATCTGCATAATAACTGTTAAGTCCTCTTGTAGGAAGAATTGTAACATTGACACTTTCATCAAGCTTTTCTATTTCTTCTTTCATCTTAAGTGCAAGCGGCTCATTCATACAATGGCTTATAACAACATCTCCGCCGTTAAAGCCGTTTTCCTTTATTATCTCCAGCATAGCGGAAATTGCTTTTTTCTTCCCTCTCACCTTACTGTGAAATGCGATTTTTCCGCCTTCTTCAACTCCTACTCCGCGAAAATCAAGTCCAGCAGCAAGAATACCTGCAATTTTGCTGACACGCCCTGATTTCACAAGATTATCAAAGCACGAAAGGGCAAAAACTGTGTGTATTTTGCTCACATATTCCCTTGTCTTAGTGATAACACTATCAAAGTCTTCCCCGCTTTCAATAAGCTCTGCAAGCTTTCTTACTGTAAGTACAGAAGAAGGTCCCGTAGCACATCCGTCAACTACCGCAGCATTCGTATCAGCCGACCCATGGCAGATTGAATTTACCGCAATATCAGCACTTTGATAGCTTCCCGAAAGTTTTTTTGAAATAGTAACTAAGATATTGTTTTCGCCTTGCACCATTTTATCTGACCACGATTCAGGCGAGGGGCAGGCAGTAGAGCTTGCCTTCTTGCTCTCCTTCATAAAATGCACCATAGCAGGCACATTAAGATTGTCGTCATCTATAAATTCTTTTTCTTCAATATTTATAAAAAAGGGGACGCTTTTATAAGTGATATTATTTGATTCTTTTTCCAGTTCAAACAAATCGCAGCTTGAATCGCCTATTATATTCCAATGCATAAAAAAACCTCCATACCAGTATAGTATGGAGGTTATCATAACAATGTATTCACTTCGTAAATTACAATGCCCTTTTAGTTTACATTCAGTTTACCTTGGAAGAGTCACTGTAAAAAGGCTCCCCTCGCCCAACGCACTTTCAACGGCTACACTTCCTCCGCACAATTCTGTAATTCTCTTTACAATGGAAAGTCCCAGACCAAGTCCCTGAAAGGAATGTGACGAATCCGCCTGATAATAGGGTTTGAAAAGATTTTTTAAGGTTTCTTCTGACATTCCCTCTCCTGAGTCGGCTATGTTTACAACAATTTTTCCGTCTTCCTCGTGAAGCGACATCGCAATTTCCCCATTATGGGGAGTATGCTCTACAGCATTGGAAATAATATTAAGCCACAAATGCTGCATTAACTGACGATTTCCGTTATACATAACAGTGGGAAGCACGCAGGTGAAATCAATGTTCTTATCCATCCAATGCTTTGAAAGAATTATAGTACATTGTCGGATTTGTTCGCCCAAGTCATAGTTTTCGATATCTGTTACAATCTGTTGAGCAGAAAGCTTAGACAAAAGGATTGTATTTGTCGCAAGCTTTGAAAGACGATTGGTTTCTTCAATGATAATTTTAAGATACTCCTC